>CAYZUX010000078.1:0-22712 GCA_964481775.1 uncultured bacterium
TCTGGCAGACGACCCTTTACCTGGTTTGCATGATCCTCTTTCTGGTTTTTAGTGATTGGTACAACACCAATGATGTCACCATTACCTTGAAGGATGGCTCCACTTTCACCGCCAACATCCGCACCCAGACCCGCGATGCGATGGATGTGCAGATTTATCAAGCCGATGGGCAGCTCGCAACCGAACTCAAACGAATCCCCTTCGCCGATACTCAAGAGATCAAGCCCATCCCCAGCTTCACGATGACTGTCCACAGTATGAAATGGTATCTGGCTGGTCTGATGGGATTGGCGGTCCTGCTGATGGTGTGGCGCTGGTTCAGCCGTGAGGAAATCAAGGAGTGGATGATTGCCACCTGGGATTTTGCCAAGATGATTGTGCCATTGCTCTTCGGTGGAGTATTTATCACAGGTTTTGTCGGGGCACTCCTTCCAGACAAATATGTCGCCGCCTGGGTGGGCGGGGACAGTTTCACATCGAATTTCGTGGCCTCCTTTATCGGATGCATCTGGTATTTCGCCACCCTGACTGAAATTCCCATCGTAGAAGTTTTGACACGGTTGGGCATGGGCAAAGGCCCCGCCCTTTCCTTGCTACTGGCAGGCCCGGCCCTTTCCCTGCCCAGCATCCTCGTGCTGATCTCGGTCATGGGTTGGAGAAAGACAATCGTGTTCACTTCGTTGGTGGTGGTGATGTCCACCTTCGTGGGAATGATTTTTGGAGCGATATTTTAATCGGAAAAGGAGAAGATTATGTCGTCAGGTTCTTGTTGTGGAGCGGTTGCGGAAACCCTGGTCTTCACTTGTGCTGGAGCAGCTTATTCGGGACAGGTGGCCAATCAATCAGGGGTAACTCTGCATCGTGAGAAGGATGCCAACCTATTTTGTATCGCCGCGGTGGCAGCCGGATTGCCGGAAAAACTTGAACGGGCCCAGAAAGCCGCCATGCGTGTGGCCATTGATGGCTGCGAGGATCAATGCTGCAAGCTCATCCTGGAAAAAGCCGGACTTCCTGTGGATGTGCATGTCATTGTGACCGACCAAGGCATTGAAAAAAAGCCCGAGAAACCACGCATGGCGGAGGACACAACGGCGGTTGTGGCGAAAGTCAGGCAGGCTTTGGGAAAGACGCCGGCATAACGACTGATTTGGAGTAGTGAATTTATTCGCATGGGTGCAACACCGCGAATGAATTCACTAGTCCATCTGGATAGATCAAAACCGTGAAGGGAGGAAACAGACTATGAAACTGGAAATTCTTGGAACTGGATGCATGAAGTGCAAGACACTCGAAGAGAACACCCGTATGGCGGCCGACAAGCTGGGTATCGATTATGAAATAGAGAAGGTGACCTCGATCGCCGATATCACCCGGCGCGGTGTCATGATGACCCCCGCTCTGATGGTGGACGGCGAGGTCAAGAGCATGGGGAAAGTCCTCACTCCAGCCGAGATCACCACTATCTTGACTTCGAATCAAACGGCTCACCCATAAAGGCCGTTGCGACACATGACTGTCGGCGGCGGGGAATCTCCTATGGCAAGCGACGCATCCACTCCACGCCGCCCTCATTTTGAAAATACCTGTCCCCGCTGTCGAGGGACAAGCCGAAGTTTTGTGATGGGAGGTCGGAAAGTGATCAAACCCAATGCGGTCAACATTCTTTTGGTCGTTGGTGTCATTGTCCTGGTGGTAGGAGTGGCCGCCATGAAATCATCCAAACAGGAACCACTTCCACCTGCACCCACAAGCGCTGCTACAAATATACCTTCAGGATACTCTTCCGGCAGCGCGCCAGCAGCGGAGAGACTCCCCCGCCTGGTGGAACTGGGAGGCGAGAAGTGCATACCGTGTATCAAAATGGCCCCGATTATCGAGGAGCTCCAGAAGGAATATGCGGGACGGGTCGATATCGAGAAGATCGATGTCGGCAAAGTCCCCTCCGCCATGAACCTCTATGCGGTGCGTCTGATTCCCACTCAAGTATTCCTCAAGGCCGATGGCCAGGAGTTCTGGCGGAATGAGGGGACTCTCACCAAGGAGGAAATTGTCGCCAAGTTCGTGGAAATGGGGATTAAGTAACCATGCTTGAAGCCATCACGCAATCACTCATCGAAACCATGGATACCAACCCCTGGCTGGCTCCCTTCGCGGCCTTCGCGGGCGGACTGACAACAGCGGCCAATCCTTGTGTGCTGGCCATGGTGCCTTTGATGGTTGCTTATGTCGCTGGGCAAGAAACACGCTCAGTGTGGCGATCCTTTCTTCTTTCCATGGCCTTTTCGGTGGGCATCACGCTCATGTTCGCCATCCTCTTTCTGGCCACCTGGGCGGCGAGTTCAGTTCTGCGTGCGGAGTGGTGGACCTATCTCGCGGCGGCGGTCTGTCTTCTGATGGGATTACATCTCCTGGGATTGCTGCATTTCGAGATCCCCGCACCCAAAGCGGTCACACCGAAGCAGAAGGGCCTCGCGGGAGCCTTCCTTTTGGGATTACTTTTCGGCCTTGTCTCACTCCCTTGCGCGGGCCCCATTCTCTTAGCCTTGTTAACCCTGGTGCCAATCAAAGGGGCAACCTATGGTGGCCTGTTACTTGTTTGTTATGGAATTGGCCACTGTGGTTTGATTCTCGCAGGTGGGACATCGATGGGATTGGTTCAACACATGGTTGATTCACAGGGTTGGACTAAAGGAGTAGGAGTCATTCGCAAGTTGGCGGGTGTGGTGATCGTGTGTGTCGGGCTGCTTCTGCTTTTCGCATAACAAAGAGTACGGTCTGAGAAGGTGACCCTGGAAGGAGCCAAGCAAGCGTGAGAAGAATGCTGCAGTTGTTCAAGATCCTTGCTGTCGTGGCGGTTCTCGCAGGGGCGGCTTATTGGTTTGTGTTCAAGCCCATCCCAGTCAGGACCCATCTAGTGGAGCGGGGCCTGGTCACCTCCACGGTCATGGGAACCGGCACCCTTGAAGCGCGTGTCAAAGCTACCATCAGTCCGAAGATCTCAGGACGCCTGACTGCCGTGTATGTCGATCAAGGTGATCAGGTGACCAAGGGGCAGTTGTTGGCGGTGCTGGATGATGTGGACCTCCGTCAACAGGTTGAAGTTGCCCATGCGGGAATTTCTGCAGCTCATGCCTCTCTGGATCTGGTCGTGGCTGATAAGCGCAGGGCGGAGGCGATCCTCGAACAGGCCCGGCGTGATTATCAACGTTCCCAGAATCTCACCTCCGCGCAGGTCTCCACCAGTGAAGAGTTCGAAAAAGCCTCTGAGGCCCTGGCTGTCGCGGAAGCGGGGGTCGAACGAGCCGAAGCAGCGATTGTGGAGAGCCGCAAGCAGATTTTGACCACTGAACGGACATTGGCCTACCACCAGGCCCGGCTGACCGACACCCGCATGGAGGCTCCCTTCGATGGACTTATTGTCAAACGGCATCGCGATCCGGGCGATGTGGCGGTACCAGGTACCGCTGTGTTGTCATTGATCTCAACCGATGTCATCTGGGTGAGTGCCTGGGTTGATGAAACCGAAATGGCAAGACTGGCCCCCAGCCAGAAAGCGGAGATTGTTTTCCGCTCCGAACCAGACCATGTCTACCAGGGCGAAGTGCTTCGCCTGGGGCGTGAGTCAGACCGGGAAACACGGGAATTTGTCGTGGATGTGCGGGTCTTGACGTTACCCGAAGTCTGGGCTGTCGGGCAGCGTGCCGAGGTGTATATCGAAACCGATCACAAGGAAAACTGCACGGTTCTTCCCCAAAGCCTGGTCCTCTGGAAAGAAGGACAACCGGGGGTTTTCATGGAAGCCGATGGGAAGGCCGTCTGGAGACCATTGAGCCTTGGTCTGAAGGGTAAGACCTTGGTGGAAATCCTTGAGGGAGCTTCACCCGGTGATCGTGTGATTACCCCCCTCTTGCCGAAGGCCGGTTCCCTCGTTGAGGGACGCCGGATAAAGATGCCATGAACCTGGCTTATAAGGATATCCGTCACCATCTCGGCAAATTTGTGCTGACCACCATCGGGATCAGCCTTCTGCTGACGATTGTCATGGGGATGGGGGGGATCTATCGAGGACTTGTGGAAGAGGCAACCCTGCTGGTGGATATCATCGGAACTGACCTGTGGGTTGTCCAGAAGGGAACACGAGGCCCCTTCGCCGAAATCTCCAAAGTACCCACCAACCTGGTCCACCGGGTGACCGCCGTGCCGGGAATTATGAATGCCAGGGGGTTTGTGTCGCATACCATCCAGCGTCAACACCATGGCCTTCCGTTGCGCATGGTGGTGGTCGGTTTGGACTGGCCAGTTGACAAGGGCGCATGGCTCCCGCTGATTGCGGGCAGGCCTCTTTCACAGGGGCATTACGAAATGATTGCGGATAAATCTCTGGGACTGGGACTCCATGAAAAGATCCGGCTCGGAAAAGATGAATACACAGTCGTCGGTCTCACCCGGAATCTCTCCGGTACGGGCGGGGATGGGCTGGCTTTCTTTTCGGTAAGCGACTCCCAGGCCATCCAGTTTGATGTCTCCGGAGAGGCAATCCGCCTGGAACGTTCCTCACGGAGCGCACGGGCCGCAAAGATGGACATAGGGGCTACACAGCCCGCCCTTCTGGATCGTGCCTCCGGGCTTTCTTCTGGTATCCCCGCTCTTGGCCCGCCGGCCCTGAGTGCCGTCATGGCTTCGGTTGCTCCCGGAGCTGATCCTGTCCGGGTGGAGGAAATCCTTGCCAGCTGGGATGACGTTTCAGTTCATTCTCATGAAGGTGAAAGGACTTTGCTTCTTCGTGGGATGGTGGAGAAAGCTCGCAAACAACTGCTCCTGTTTCGATTTATCCTGACAGTCGTTTCCGCGATCATCATGGCACTCATTCTCTATACGCTTACCCTCGACAAGATCCATGATATCGCCCTGTTAAAACTCATCGGTTCTCCCAACCGGGTGATCCTTGGCCTGATCCTGCAACAAGCCCTCATACTTGGCACACTGGGTTATGGCCTGGCCTACCTGATCGGGCAAAAACTTTTCCCTGTGTTCCCCCGCAGAGTGGTGTTGACTGAACAGGACCTGGTGATCCTGGCTTTCATCGTTTTGGGCATATCGGTTCTTTCCAGCCTTTTAGGGATCTGGCGCGCTCTTCGGGTGTCGCCAAATGAAGCTTTGTCGGGATAGTAATCAAAATGACAGATGCCATCGCCATTGAAACAGAGAGATTGACCAAGATATACGGCAGCGGGAACACCGAGGTCGTGGCCATGCGTGATGTCTCTCTGAGAGTACACAAGGGTGAGGTGGTGGCTCTCCTGGGCCCGAGTGGAGCCGGAAAATCGACTCTTTTAACCGCTGTCGGACTGATCAACCCGCCTACCTCAGGACGGATTACGATCGGCGCAAAGCGGGTCATGGATGGCCCCCATCCTCTGACCAATCTGGCCGCCTTCCGGCTCAAGCACTTGGGATTTGTTTTTCAGAAATCCAACTTGATACCTTTCCTGACTGCATTGGAAAATGTGGTAGTGGCCATGGAACTCAACTCCACCGGACATCGTGCAGCACGAAAAAGATCAATGGATTTGCTTGATTACC
The DNA here is from genome assembly GCA_964481775.1 of uncultured bacterium. Taxonomy (GTDB): domain Bacteria; phylum Hinthialibacterota; class Hinthialibacteria; order OLB16; family OLB16; genus OLB16. Next base: position 5,584 of record CAYZUX010000078.1, read on the forward strand.
TTGGAGTGGCCGACCGTGCCCAGAATTACCCCTCTATGCTCTCCGGTGGTCAGCAACAGCGTGTCGCCGTGGCACGGGCCCTCGCCAATAAACCCAGCGTCATTTTAGCGGATGAACCCACTGCCGCGCTGGACAGCCATCGTGGACGTCAGGTTATGGACCTCTTCAGAAAGGTGGCCCATGAACAGGGTGCGGCGGTCATTGTTGTTACCCACGACCATCGCTCATTGGATCTTTTCGATACAACCTATGAGATGGAAGACGGGGTTGTCAGTCAGTCAAAAAGTATCAGTCACTCTTAATAAGGGGGTGTTTACGATGAACTCTGGCCGTATATATGTTGGATTGGTGGTAATGAGTCTGGTTGGCATGGTGATCTGTTTTACCGCCATCGAGCTTACCGCAAATCCGCATGAATCCTTTGCCCAGACAGTGTCTTCCGAAGGAAAAGCCAAGGAAGGTCCAAATACTATGGGTGTGTGTCCTCCCTTCAAACTGCGTGATGAAAAAGGCCAGGTCATTGATCCCACACGCAATGAGAACAGTCATGTTCCCTATTCCCCAAAACAGACTTGTGGCGCAGTGGGTTGCCATGACTACAACCTCATCACCGAAGGTTTTCATTTCACCCAAGGCAAGGGTGAAACTCTCCCGGACAAATATGGGGAGAGATATAACTGGGTACAATATCCTGGAAATTATGGCGGCAACTGGTGTTCACCAGCTCCTCTCTACCGCCAACTGGCTGCAAAGAAAAACGCACAGGCACGCACGATTGACATGACCTCCTATGATTTCGTGACCGCCACCTGTGGCAACTGTCATCCTGGGGGAGGACCGCTGGAGTATGACCGTGATGGCAAGCGTTACGATGAGTGGATGCTGAACCCGGAGTCCGGTATGACACCGGGTGGAGACAATGGCCTCGACGGCGATTACTACAAGGCACGCTGGTCTCAGACTGGGGTCATTGAAGCGGACTGCCTCCTCTGTCACATGCCGGAGTATGACTACAAGAAACGCAACGCCCAACTTGCGAACCTGAACTTTCGCTGGGCGGCAACCGAGGGAGCCGGTTTCGGAACAATCTCAGGGAAAATTATTGCCAACGAAACCCCTGTCATTACCTACGATCCAAAACGTTTTGATGCAGAAGGCAATGTCATTCTGCACATTGCGCCTGAGCCCCGCAACGAGACCTGTTTGAACTGCCATTTCAAACCTGACTGGAAAAAACGTGGGGCTGCTTATTCGGAGCGGACAGATGTGCACATGGTAGCGGGGCTGCGATGCGTGGATTGCCATGCAGCCGGCAGCCGTGCCGCCGATCCCAGAATCAAAGGACGGGAGGTCCACCAGTTCGGCAAGGGTGATGATCCCTCCGGTTGGGTCAGAAATGACCTGGATGATACGGTCCGATCATGTGAAGACTGCCACCTGAATGGCTGGCGGAATGCCCCACTCGCCACACACGAGTGGCTTCCCCCACTTCATATGGAAAGAATATCTTGTCAGACTTGCCATATCCCCACCCGGGCTGTTAAAAGCGCATTGGTTCAAGCCAGTGATGTCTATAACCCTGCCCCCAGAATTGCTCCACCCCCCAAGCATATCTGGACCTTCTATGACCAGGAGATGAATTTCTGGAATCATTATGGGGAACTGGAGCTTTTTACAGGAGCGGATGAACCGACCAATCTGTCACGTCCAACGCTTATCCGCTACAAGGGTAAAATCTATCCGGCCAACCGGGTGCATAGCACATGGGTGGGAATTGAAGAGCCCGGAAAGACCGGACTCAGTCAGGTTTTCATGCCGGACTACTTCAAAATGTGGAAGGAACATCTGGCAGATCCCACTAAGAACTCACCTTCCCTTGCTACCATTACCGATGACAACAAGGATGGCCACCTGGAAATCAACCGTCCCGAGGAGATCGATGCGGTTCTTTCGGCTTGTCGTGACTACCTGACCAAGACTGAGTTTCCACTTGAGGGGAAACGGCTGCTTTGGGTAAGCGGAACGAAGGGCTACTACTCCCCCACAGAGACTCGTGAACTTGACCGCGAGCCTTTCGAGGCGACGGCGTATGCATCCGTGTACAAGTTCTCACACGATGTCGCTCCCGCCCGAGCAGCTTTGGGTGCGGGAGGTTGTGTCGATTGCCACAGTTCATCTGCCATGTTCTTCACAGGTAAGGTACTCGATGTCCCCTTTTCTACCACTGATGGGACACCTGAATGGATTCCCAACTACAGCATTCTTGGAATCTCTTCATTCTGGATCAAGTTGGGGGCTTGGCGGGAAGAGTGGTTGAAGCCGATTGTTTATCTCCTCTTCGCCGTCTTTGTTTTCCTTGTCCTGTTAGTCTTACTGAGAGAAGCTGCCTTCCGGAGTGGTCTATTGAGCAGGCGCATGACGCAGAGCCTCTATCGAATCGCTTTTCTCATCTGTCTTGCTGGAATAGCCTATCTCGCTTTCAGACCGGAGCTTGTGGACTACATGCTGTTCCGTCGCTTCACTCTCGACGCGAACCATTTCTGGATAGGCTCTCTAATATTGTTTGCCGCTACGTTTGCTGCGCTAATCTCCTCTCCCTCCCAGTCCGCGCAACAGGCTCGCGAATCCCGGCTCCAGAGAATGACGCTTCTCATTGCAGGAATAACTGCACTCCTTGGAATCTCAATGATTTTCCTCAGCCCGGAATGGTTGGGTGGACTGTTTCGTTTCATCTACACCGGTTTCGACTTGGGGCTTGCTCTCGTGCTTGCAATATCAGTAGTTCTTGTTTCCAGGATGTCCTGGGAAACGAGTGGCGCATAATCAGCCACTCATCAACAGTCTTTTTTTCGCAGAAAGGAGAGTGATCATGTCGAATGAGCTCACAAGAAGGATGTTCATTGGAGCTGCGGGGGCAGCAGTTGCAGTGGCCGCGGGAGAAGTGAGTCTGGCCCAGGCACAGGGAGTGGCGAGTACGGACAAGACGTTGAAGATCATCGGTGTATGTTGTAGCCCTCGTAAGGGAAAAACAACCGCTCAAGCCATGAAAGTGTGTCTCCAAGAGGCGGCCAAAGTCTCTGATAAGATAGAGACTGAGTTGATCGAGCTGGCTGGCCTCAAGATCCCGGCTCAAATCGCGGCAGGTGTCCCGCTCGATGAGGGGGAAAAAGATGATTTCCCTGCGATGATCCCGAAATTGTCGGATCCCACTGTCGCTGGCATTATCATTGGGACTCCGGTTTACTTTGGAAATATGTCTGCCCTCTGTAAAGCGTTCCTGGATCGTTGGATGGTCTTCCGCAAGGACAATTTCTCCCTGAGCGGTAAAGTGGGTGGTGTCTTAGCGGTGGGGGGTGCTCGTAATGGGGGTCAGGAACTCACAATTGCTTCCGTACAGACAGCCCTCATGTGTCATGAGATGATCATCGTTGGAGATGGAAAACCTACGGGTCATTTTGGCGCTACTGTCTGGAACAGTGCAAACGACGACATTTCTGAAGATGAATTTGGTCTTTCAACTGCCCGCAATTTGGGACGCCGCATGGCAGAGGTAGCGCTTCAGCTTAAGGGATTGACCTAGAACTCTGTGGAAAAGGGGTAACTGTGGATTCCCGCTTTCGCGGGAACGACGATTGAAGAACAAATTCGTCAATACCGTCATTCATGCGAAAGCGGGAATCCATAATTTCATTGTTATAAAGAGTTTATCAGGAGGAGGCTTTGTGTTTGCAAATGGATTGCTACATGGAATAGGGAAATATATCTATGAAATTGAAACATCTGTTCATTTTCATTCCACTCCTCATAATGGCTGAGGGCGTGATCTATTTGGCCTGGCCAGACTTATTAACGGCTAACAATTCCACAACTGGTATACCTGGCCGGTCCGAGATCTTGAATCAAGGGTCAGGAGTGGGTTCCCCACAGAGTGACACACCTGATAACCCACACTTCATTGCGTATTATTTCCACGGCACTGTTCGATGTCCCACGTGTCTCAGCATAGAAGCATATGCCAAAGAAGCAATCGAGGATGCCTTCCCTGACAAACTGGAACTGGGAGATCTTGAATGGAAAGCAGTGAACACTGATGAGGCTCCGAATGTCCATTTTGTCTCCGAATTCAACCTGGATTTCAGCACGCTGATTTTTGCAGAGTTGGAAAATGGCAAGGTGCGTCGTTGGGAAAAACAGGAAAAGATTTGGGAATTGGTTTACGACAAGGAGGCATTTATGGAGTATGTGACATCCCAAGCCCGCATATTCATGGAGGCAGCAAATTGATGGAGTGACTTCTATAGGGTGCGCTTTTCAGATCCTGTTTTCCACGTGGTAAGAAAAGGGTTTTTCCACATTTATTGACGCTTTTAATTCCTGCTTACGGCAAGCCCACTCTGGATTAGCCACTTGGGGTTAGGTTATCGTAGAGTTGAGTACATGGCTATGTTGGTCCTGCGCTGGAGTTTATGTTTAATCTTGCTGATCTGGTGGGTCGCGGCATACCCACAGGGAGATATTTCTCAAAAAGGGAATACCGGCAAAACATCATGGAATGAGGGACTTAAGGGGATTCCCTTTGGGCCTTTCACTCTCGACATCGGTGGTAGTACCCGCCTCCGATATGAACATACCAGTGACTTCAACATCCAACGCTATGCCGATAATCGTGGCAACAGATATGAAAGTGGTGACTTCCTTATCCACCGTGAACGCTTGGAGTTGAATCTCCGATTCAACGAGGAAGGACGCTTCTTTGTTCAACTCCAGAACAATGACATACTCAACTCGGATTTTGATGACGATGATTTTTTCCGTGGGCACCCATTTACAAATTCACTTGATGTGCGGCAGGCATACTTAGAGTGGCTCCATATTGCCGACAGCCCGTTCGGCCTCCGCATAGGTCGTCAAACAATCTTTTATGGTGACAATCGGATTTGGGGTCCTGGTGAATGGGGCAACACGGGACGGTATACCTGGGATGCGGTAAAAATCATCCTGGATCACCCGCTTACTGAAACTCATCTGATCTTCGGAAACCGCATCAGATACGACCCTGACGATTTTGATCAACATGACTCCAGTTTGGATGCATATGGCGTATACAGCATGATAAAAAACTTACCATTTACCGCGGATCTCTTCTGGCTCGCAAAGGACACTCGACCTGATATAGTTGTCAATGCCAGGGGAGATACGTTGGATCTCGATACACAGACTTTCGGATTGTTTTTGGACAAGACCCCCGAGATTGGCTGGGACTGGGGGGGAACAATAGCCTATACCCTGGGGGATCGATCAACAGCCCTTTACACTACCACAGAAGACATTCCTACAGTACTTACTACAAAAGATGATGTGCGTGCATATGGTTACAATGCTCGAGCTGGTTACAGATTTGACTACACCTGGAAACCACGCCTTGGAGCACAATTAACTGTCGGATCAGGAGACTCCAATCCATTACAAAATGGACGATATGAAACGTTTGATGGTGCTTTCGGGGCTGTGGACATGCCCTACGGACGTATGAATCTCTTTTCTTGGATGAATATCCAAGACTATGAGCTTAACCTGAGCATCATACCCAACAAGAAAATGAAGGTCTCGCTCGACTATCACTTCTTCCGTCTCGACCAGTCAAAGGATGGCTGGTATTATTTTAATGGTCAGATCCAACGGCGCGATCCTACCGGCAGATCCGGACGAGACCTTGGACGCGAGGTCGACTTTGTAGTCATTTATAAACACGACAAATTCCTGGAATTTCAACTGGGGTATGCCCATTTCTGGCCAGGTTCATTCATCCAAAATACCGGGGACTGCGTTTCATCCATTCCTTGTAGGCGTTAACTTCCGAATCCCTCCACGTCTGCTGACCATTCATAAAGGTAAGGTTGAAATCTCAAATGTAATTTATTTCCAGTCATCACGCTTTTCATCGAGAAAAAAGTCATCTTTATTCCGGATTTGCTTGAAACAGAATGTTACCTGCTTTTAGTACAGAGGATGGAGCCGTTGACCCATGGGTGATCGCTTTCAGTGCGGTAGCATAATTCCATTTTGGTTCCTTCCATGACGTTGAACAACCTGCCGAACCTGGGTTATGGCAGCGCATGCAGGATTCCTCCTTAGAACTGTATAGGCTTGCTTCTGGAAACGGCTTGCTGCGATGAGGCCCTCCTGGTCCATGACATTCCTCGCAACCCATAGCCTGAAGCTCCGGGGGAGTTTTTGCCCAAGGATGTTTTACTCGTCCCCGTTCACCAGTCACATGACAGGAGTTGCATTCCTTACGATCCGCGCCACCAGAGGCTACCAGAGTCTGATACGATTTGGCATGAGGTGTGCTCAACCATTGCTCAAGCTCATTGGGGTGGCACATGCCACAAGATTGTGAACCAATAAAGGCTTGAGGAACATTGCTCAGGTCTACGGCCTTTGCAAGAACCTGATACAACCCGATTTCAAGATGTAGCATCAAATTCCTGTCTTCGGCCGGAAACCGGTAGACAATCTTTCCAGTACGGTCAAAGAGAAAGATCTCAAACGCTCTATGGGCATCGAGTTTGGGGCGTAGGGATGTTGCATTCAGTGCCCATACCCACGCATATCCGTTTTGTTTTGCAATGTTCGTGATTCCCTCTCCAGAAGAAGACAGCGCGATGAAGGTGACTCCATCAGACTCAAATGTTTTTCGAATCTTTTCGAGGGTGGCAAGTTTGTTGATGCACCCGGCACAACCTGGTTCGAAACAAATGATAACCACAGCCTGGCCAAGCAGATTCTCTCCTTGGATATCTCCCTGAGAGACACTCCTAAACGTCAGCTGTTCGATCGTTGGAAAGTCCTCGGCAAACTTGGTTTGGAAAAGTGGTGTTCTTTTCACAGATTCGGAGTGTACTGAATCAAGTCTGAAAAATAGGACAACGATGAAGAAAACCACAAACTGACATAATAATCTAACGTTTATTTGGAACAATTCAATCATCCCTTTCACGGACAAAAAAGAGACCTTCCCACACAAGAGATCACTTCCTCTGCCTGACCTGATTCTTTCACCCAGTCAACGGGATTTTTTACGGAAGGGATATTACTCCCTTACGCCTAAGATGGAAACCCGAATACACCCGCCTTGAATTGAGACGAGATCTCACCGACTAGCAGACTGTTGAAAAATGGACAACCATGGACTTCGGCTGCTTCGGATGGACAAGCCCGGGCCCGAAACACCACAAAGTGACCTCACGCATTGCGATCAACAAGACAGTAGCCACTGGAACTGGACTCGAATCTGGTCAGAAACTCTACTGATGCGTTACTGAAGACCCGAAAAGTAGGCCGATGCTGGTGATGTATCTGGATGGCAATCCTCGCCGCAAGGAGATCAACTGACGGAATTCCGCAACTCTTACTCTGAACCTTACACAATCCAACGGGAAGCCACGGTGCAGCATTACTACACCTACTACCTGGTCACCAGAGAGAAGTGGGGAGCAAGTCTTCTTGATTCAGTTTCTGCACGCCAGGAAGAAACCACGAGCCACAACCCTGGCCGTGAGTCAGTCCTTGGTGCAGATGCGATGCTGCAAGAGAAGATCTGTCAGGACAAGACCGCGGTCGATCTGATTTTCCGACAGAAGAACGGGAGCAGATGAAGGTGCAACACCTCACCAGCATTGATGAAGAAATGGGATGTGCAAAATCCTGACTCTGAAAACTGGATCGCTGGTATATTGGGAGCAACCGTGGAGTTGGCAACACACGCATACAGTCTTACGTCCAATCAACAACTCGAACCGGAAAAACGCACTGTGAAGACAGCCACCTGGCGCGATGAGGCGATGCTGCTCAAGGACTTTGTCAAACATTGGAGCTCTTATCGCAACGACTGTTCGGCTTACTCCTTCCTCAACCCATAACAGGACCCATAAGCTGTCTCTTTCCAAGTAAAGTTTCCAACCCCTTCAAATGAAAAGCCAGCTGGTTACCCTTAATTGACCATTATGGTGCGATTGCAGATAAGGTCATTAAACATCCGGTGTGCCAGGCGAGTTTCAACAGTCAATCAGCAGTAACAGGCCCAAGAAGGGATGTTGAGATTTCAGCAAGTCAAGTAGTATAAGCAGTTTAAGTGGAGCCGAGAGTCGGACTCGAACCGACGACCGACTGATTACAAATCAGTTGCTCTACCAGCTGAGCTATCCCGGCTCACCTCCAAGGATTTTGTACACCCGGAAGCCCGATGTCAACAATCATCAAACTCAGTGCAGATCGGTCCGTGGAGTCAGATCCACTTCGCCCAGGCCCAGCGCACGATCCGGAAAGAATGGTCTCACATCGAAACTGGGATTATTCCCGCTAACCATCTCGCTTACCACCCTCGCGGTCAACGGCGCCAGGATGATCCCACTGCGGTAATGGCCAGTGGCACACAGGAAACCTCCAAGACCGCTCATCGATCCGATGAAGGGCAGCCCATCGTGGGTCAGCGGACGGAACCCATGCCAGACATGCTCCACCGAAGCCTTCCCCAGGCAGGGGTAGAACTCCTTCGCTCGTTGGAGTAACCCCGCGATACCATCCAGCGTGTTCTCTCTCTGGAATCCGACCCATTCCTCGGTCGAGCCGACCACCAGACGCCCTTCATCGCGTGGTGTGATGTAAGTCTTGCCATGGTGGACAATATGCCGGACTGGGCGGGAACGGTCATGCAGGAGGATGATCTGGCCTTTGACAGGAACGCCGGGCAGTTCCCTGCCCAAAAGGCGTGCCAGCTGGGTGCTCCATGCCCCTGTAGCAAGGATGGTCAGCCCTGCGTGCCACTCATCCTGGTCAGTTCGTACCCCCACCACATGGTCTCCCTCCAACAGGAATTGACGCACCTCGGTGTGAGTCCGCAAATTGGCACCGTGACACAAAGCTGAAGTCAGGACTGCCTTGGTAAACCATGGGGTTCTCACTTGGGTAAAGGTGGGGAACAGAACACCCAGCTGGATGGCTGGACTCAGGTTGGGTTCCATCCGGTGTAAATCGCGATCGGATAGTTTTTCGGCTGGAACACCAGCGATGTTCTGCCATTCGAGATATGCATCGACCGAGGCGGCTTCTTCCGCCTCGATGAGAAAGTCGATGCCCCCGGTTTCACGATAGCCGGTATCGATACCGGTTTCGCTGGTCAACTCCTCGCAATAGGCCTTGAACATCCCAAGGCTTTGGATCTTGAATTGGAGCAGAGGTCCCTCATCCGGTCCGAGGGCCCGGGCGATCAAAGCTCCCGCAGCTGCCCAGGAGGCCTCCCGGCAAGGTTCGCCACGCTCCAAGATGGTGCACTTCCTCCCCTGCAGGGAGAGTTCGCGGGCGATGGCGCATCCAATCACTCCGCCGCCTACGATCAGAACTTCTGTTGTGTGTTTCATAATAGGGCGAGTATACCACGGAGACATTCATGGGCCAGTCTTGGTGGCCCCATCCATCCCCCACACGGAACCGGTGTTCTCAGCTCCCTGCATTTTCACGATTGACGACAGTCCAAATCACCCTCTAGACTAAGGCTCGACGGGCGGAAATCCCCTGGCAAAGTGGAGGTGGAGGAATGGCAGGTAATAAAGGTGTTGTCTATCTCAAGCCTGGAGTTGTGGAGGTCCAAGGCATCGATGACCCCAAGCTCTCACTTGGTCCCCGGAAGTGCGATCACGGAGTCATCCTGAAAGTGGTTTCGACCAACATCTGCGGAAGTGATCAACACATGGTGCGTGGACGCACCACTGCTCCTGCAGGCCTGGTGTTGGGACATGAAATTACTGGAGAAGTCATCGAGGCGGGACGGGATGTGGAGTTCATCAAGGTGGGAGACCTGGTCTCGGTCCCATTCAACATCGCTTGCGGACGTTGCCGGAACTGCAAGGAGGGCAGGACAGGCATCTGTCTGAATGTGAATACTGCGCGCCCTGGAGCGGCCTATGGTTATGTGGATATGGGTGGCTGGATCGGCGGCCAGGCTGCTTATGTGATGGTTCCCTATGCCGACTTCAACCTATTGCGTTTCCCCGACAAAGACCAGGCAATGGCCAAAATACGTGACCTGACTCTGCTCTCGGATATCCTCCCGACCGGTTACCATGGTGCTGTTACAGCGGGTGTCGGACCGGGTTCGATTGTTTATGTCGCGGGGGCGGGCCCTGTGGGTCTGGCCTGCGCGGCATCCTGCCAACTGCTGGGTGCCGCCTGTGTGATCGTGGGCGATATGATCGATGAACGTCTGGCCCAGGCACGCAGCTTCGGTTGCGCCACGGTCGATCTCAAGAAATCCGCGTCCCTGGTTGAACAGATCGAAGCGGTCACTGGATCCCCAGAAGTTGATGCGGCAGTAGACTGCGTTGGCTTCGAAGCTCGCGGGCATGGGGCCAATGCGGGCAAGGAGCAGCCCGCGACAGTCCTCAACACCCTGATGCAGGTAACACGTGCAGGTGGCGCGGTCGGGATCCCCGGGCTGTATGTCACCGAGGATCCAGGTGGTGTGGATGAGAACGCACGCATCGGGAATCTGGGCATCCGCATCGGCTTGGGCTGGGCCAAATCGCTCTCATTCGCTACTGGCCAGTGCCCGGTGATGCGTTACCACCGTCAGCTGATGAACGCCATCCTCTATGACAAGATCCAGATCGCCAAGGCGGTTAATGTAACCGTCATTTCCCTGGATGATGCGCCTCAAGGTTATAAGGACTTTGACAAAGGCGCTGCCAGGAAATATGTCCTGGATCCCCATGGACTCATCAAGGCGGCGTAAAGGCTAGACCTCACCCCCAAAATCCCCTCTCCCGCAAGGAGAGGGGATTAGAGGGGATGAGGTAATCGGTTCAGTCCACGCTCACATCCACAATTTTCCCGCTCTCGGCTGACTTCATGAACGCCTCGGCCATGGCCACATTCCAGAGTCCTTCTTCGCCGGGAATCGGCATCGGTTCGCCCTTGAGCACTGCCTCCGCGAAGAGACGGATCTCCTTGCGATAGGGAGGTTCCTCTGCTTCTTCTGGCTGGATCAACTCGGGTTCCTGATCCCAGCGCTGGACATAAGCATCCCCAAAGGTTGCCCACGCCGCACCCTTTTCCAGGAAAACCTTGAAACAGACCTCATTGTGGGCCGAGACCTGCGAGAAGTGGTATTGGCCCAGTGCGCCGGAGTCAAACTCGATGGTTCCCAGGAGAAGATCATCGAAGTCAGTTTCCTGATCAACGCCATAGCGGCGTGATTGGCCGGAGACACGTAACGGCTTGCCGCACAGGACACGGGAAAGGTCGAACTCATGGACATGAACCTCATACAAGAGGCCGCCGGTCGTGGCCTGCTTGAGCCTCCAGGCATCCCGGTAACCCGAGGGAAACGGGGTTCCCAACCGGTTTGATTGAAGCGCCAATGGTTTTCCAAGATCCCCTTGGTGGATGACCCTGGCCATGCGTCCGAACCCACCGAAGAAGCGCAAAACCTGCCCAACCATGAGAGGAACCTTGGCGGCATGGCAGCCATCGACCAGGCGTTTTCCCTCAGCAACCGAGAGCGCCAGTGGTTTCTCCGAGAAAATCGCTTTGCCGGCTTGAGCAGCGGGGAGGACTTGAGGAACGCGATCCACCGGCGGAGCCGCGAGAACGACCGCATCAATATCCTTCCTGCCGATGAGGGCCTCATAAGACTCCACCGCTTCGCAGGAGGTGATCTCCTGAAACTTGGCGAGATTGGCTCGATTGGGATCATAGCCCGCGACCGGCTGGATACACTCCAGGCCGATACATTCATTAAAGATATACCTTGCAATGCCTCCGCAACCAGAAATGCCAAGTCTCAAACGTGGGGATGCCATGGTTTCACCTCGGTGTCCGTTGATCCGGAAATTCATCGCCGGGGGTGGCACATCACCGCCCCCCGGCTCACAATGACTCCTCATCAGAGGATGGCCAGTAGGGGCAGTTTTACTCTGATCAAGGCGATTCTGGAATAGGTGAGCGATTATTCAGGGAGAGGACTATGCGGATCAGCCGGATTGAGGTGTTTCCGTTTTGTTACCTACCGTGGGGCGTTTCAAGTTTTTCGAGAGTCCCAGTGGGAAATCAGCAGGACGGCCTTCAGCGCTGATCAAGATCACCACCGATGAGGGCGCTACAGGCTGGGGTCAGAGTGTCCCGGTTCCACGCTGGAGCTATGAAACCCTCGAAGGTGCTATCGCTGTCATCGAGCACTATCTCGCACCAGTCCTGATTGGCATGGATCCCCTGGACCTGGAGGGGATTCACCGGGTGATGAACCGTGAGATTGCCAACTCATTCTCAACCGGTGCACCGATCACCAAGGCGGGCATTGATCTGGCTTTGCATGACCTGGCGGGGAAAGTATCCGGTCAGAATGTGCGCGCCATGTGGGGCAAGGAGGGGGCCAGCGAGTTGACACTCAGCTGGACACTCAATCCCAAGACACTCGAGGACCTTGAACCGCTGATCGAACAGGGTCTTGAACGCGGATACCAACACTTCAATGTGAAGGTGGCGCCGGATCTCCAGTTTGACCTGGAGATGTGCCGGATGGTGAGAGCGCGTGTTCCGAAAGGTTTCCTGTGGTGTGATGCCAATGGTGGGTATGATCTGGAGACTGCACTGGAGGCTGCGCCCAAGCTGGCTGAGCTGGGAGTCCCTGTGCTGGAGCAACCACTCCCCGCCAATCGTCTGACCGGGTACCAGGCCCTTAAGAAGCAGGGTGCGCTTCCCATTGTCATGGATGAGGGGGTGGTTTCGCCGGAGGACCTCGCCGAGTTCATCCACTTGGGCTGCCTGGATGGAGTCGCCATGAAGCCGGCTCGTTGTGGGGGATTGCTTTCAGCACGCCGTCAGGTCGAGATGCTGCTCAATGAAGGACTGATGTTTCTCGGCAGCGGGTTGACCGATCCGGATCTCTCCCTGGCCGCCTCGCTGATCCTCTATGGAGGTTACAATCTCCGATATCCCGCTGCTTTGAATGGGCCCCAGTTCCTGACCACCACTGTTTTGAAAGAGCCTCTTTCGGCCATTGGTGGCAAGATCCGGGTGCCCGAGAGTCCAGGTCTGGGGGTGGAGGTGAATGAGAAGGTGCTCATGACTTCATCACCCGGCCTTCCCTGAAGGGGATACGGACCCGACAGAGCGGGTCCCTCCATTTTCCTGGGCTAATGGAGGGACGCATTCCATTGCGTCCATACATCTCTTCAAGGAAAGAAGTATCCCTCGAAGAACTCCGTGAGCGAACCTTGGAAGATGCCCTCTTTCCCATTGGACCAAGTGTGTTGATCGCCCCCGCTGTAGTAGAGGTAGGTCTTGCCCTGGAACTCGGCGATATCGGGATCGGATGCATTGATACCCTCATCTTTGCCGGGAGTCAGGACCGGGTTGCGTGGGCTGAGGGTCCATTCCTTGAGATCCCTGGAACGTGCCAGGTAGGTCTCGAAAAACCAGCGTGGACGCCTGTGTTCCAGGTACATCATATAGTAGTAGCCATTCGCGAAACGGATGCAGGGACAGGCGGTGTAGCGGTCTTTGCCGAAAAGGGCTTCAGGCTCCTTGGTCCAATGGAAAAGGTCATCAGAACGGGCGAACTTGATGGTGAAAGCGGGGTAGGCGGGATCATCGCTTTCATAGGCCATCACAAAGCCTTGTTCGTCCGCACAGACCGAGGAGTTGAAGAGGTGCTCCTTCTCCTGCACCAATACCACCTGCTTGTCCCAGGTCTTGAGGTCGGCGGACTTGAAAAGGGTGACATCATTCCAAGTGCCTGAAGCCTGATCGAAGCGCGAGGCGAAAACATGGAAAACCCCCTGGTGCACGATGGCGCAGGCCAGGCCATATCCTTCCGCACAGCGTCCGAGCTCCTGGCCCGTCTCCCGATCAGTGATCTTGATGTAATAGTCCTTGAGTTCTCCTCCAGTGGCAGGACGGACACACTCCATCAGGCAGAGACGATCCTTCCATACGACTGGCGCGCTTTCGCAGAGGTTGTTAAGTGGGGAGTCCTGGATGACCAGTTTGGAAGGTGGGCTTTGGGGTTGTGGGGGAAGGATGTTGGCGAAGACCTCGGTGGGCCACTGTCCCAGGCGGTGCATTCCAGCGGGGACCTCCTGCTCATATTGGACATAGGCCTTCACATCGCCCTTGGTGGTATAACCGACTTCTCCCTTACCCGCGCCGAAGACCTTGTAACCCATCAGGGTACAGTCCTCGAGGTCGACATGCAGCAGTTTTCCCTCGATGGTGCTGTAGATGATCCCGGAGCCGGGGGTGCCGCGTGGCTGGGAGAAGTTGAGCGAGATCAGCTGGCAGCCCTTGAGTTTCACGCGTGAGTAGCCGCTGTAACCGGGGTTGCCGGCTTGAAGCGCATTATCCGGCCCGACCAGGGTGCAATCTTCGAAGGTGACATCGGGGGTGGCGGGTGGTTCAGGGTTTTCGCCACGGACATAGGCTCCCGCGGCATCCGCCCACCAATCCAGGCACCACAGCTTGCAGCGGCGGAAGATCACCGGCTCCTCGGGCCGCGCGGCAAAATGCGCCGCCCCGCCCCCAAAAGCGCGTCCGATTCCCATGCTGTCTTCCACAATGATGGAAAAGGGTTCGATCTTAGGCGGAAAATCCCAGAACAGGCCACCATCGCCGCCAGTCATGTAGATGTGACTCAGATGCCAACGGTCCCAGTTGATGGCGGAGAAATCGGGATCCGCCCTGATGACACCGTACCAGTCAACACTCTTCAGTCCCTTCTCCGGGTCGCTGCAATCGATGACCGCATAACCAGTGGCTCCTGAACCAAGATTCCCATCAAAGTCAGCCACGAGGGTGTTGTAGGCCCCTTGAGCCCCTTTCTGGCCGGGGTTCAGGTTGTTCTCCATGTAAGTGCCAGGGCGGATGACGATTTGGTGGCCACCTCTGTCATCGGGAACACGGTCAAAGGCCTTCTGGATGGTCTTGAAGGCCTTGGTCCAGGAGGAGCCATCGGAATCATCGCCGAGCGGGGAGACAAAGAGGGTGGCGGAATACGATGGAACCAGGAAAGTCAAGAGAACGAACATCGTAATGATTTGCATAAACCATAGCCCATATCGACTCAGCATGTTTTCACTCTCCTTTGGAAACAGGGATTTCATCATCAACGGGATTTCCACAATAATGTCTTGAACAACGATCATTCTCCACCCGTCCCAGCCAGTCCATCCACCACCTCAAACGTGACTTGAGCAAGATCCCTATCATTACTATTACTCAGTCGTCCCCAGTTTTTCTGCAGCCACCGGATCAAGATTGAAATAAACTGTCGACCTCGGTTGCAGCATAAACTCGAAATGGTCTGTATCCTGGCCGATGACCTGATTGCTGAAAACCTCTCGTATATCATATCGCCCAGGCAGATGGATTTTCCGTCGGCCCATGCCATCCCGTGTGGTGATGCAGAGAAACTGGCGGTTGGCCATGAAGACATCATCGGTGGCATTGTAAATATGCACACCGGCCTGCTCCGCAATACGGCGCATGAGCAGGGTCGAGGTGGGAATCGCCGCGCAGTAAATAGAGGTCCACTCCGGCAGCTGCTTGACGGCCAAACCCGCTCTCGTGGTTCCAGCCAGATTGCCGAGCACTGCACACTCCGGATCCTCCACCCAGAAGGTCGGCCCTACGATTGAATTGCGCCCCCCGATACGGAAATCACTATGGTTCTGGCAGATATCAACCTTGTTGTCAGTTCCTTTTCCGATCTCAATCCCCATGATGGAACCGGCCGGATTGAAGTCCTTGAGCAGGGGGTGGGTGGAAGGAATTAACTCGACCAGTTGATAGGCTTCCTTGTCCTCTTTGGCGAAATGGAAACCGGTCAGGTCTTTCATGGCTTCGAGCGATAATCCCTCTGGAGTGACATAACCGGGGGCATAAACCCACAGCGCGGTGGCCTTGGTTTTTTTTAGAGCTTCATGGATACGTGATTTTGCCGAGTCATCACAATAGAAAAGCTGCGGGAAGATATACAATTTGTAGTCAGGTACAGTGGATTTTCCGAGCTCACGTTGGGTGATGATGTCAAAGGGAATGCCTGTCCTTGACAGAACATGAGTGGGGATATCGAGGAACTCCCAGTTCGCCATCGCATTCGAGGAAGCTGTGTAGTAGAGCGTATCGAGGCTGAGAACCAAGGCCACCTCGGCAATGGAACGACGGTCTCCCTGGAGAGAGAGATCCGCAATCTGCTTCAGTTCCTTGAGCGCCTGCACATTTTCCGGATGAACATACAGGCCATGGTTGTCCTCCCAGTCCCACCACCAGTTTCCGGTGTTCCTGATCAGAACCTGGCTGAATACCTTGCGCATGTTGGCGATGGAATCGGGCCAGTTGTCGAGCTTCTCGCAGGGACGGTGCAAACGGTCCGCTTTGAAGGATCCCTCATCCGATTCACTGATGTACAACTTTCCATACGCTTTGACCGTCTCGGGAAGTCCACGCACCATCGCATCGCCGCCCAAACCTCTCGAAATCCAGTCATTGTAGTTGGAGGGGGAGGCCAGGAAGTCGATGTAAGGAGATTCGAGGACACGGTGCATGCCCAGCGACAACCCATCCGGGTACCAGGGGCAATGGAAGAGATAGCCATAATAGGCACCCGTCAGTATCCGGTTCCTGGAGATCTCTTTCACCACACGGCAAAGATCGATCAGGACATCCGCGGTAAGTTCATGCTGGCAATGGTGATAATCGATCACCTGGGCTTCCTGGTTTGGATCGCGGAAGAAGAGCCCCTTGGTATGAATGCGTGGCTCCTCGCCCGGAACCTGGGCACTATCGAACGTGACCTGAGGGTCCTTCCAGGATTTCCGGAGTGCCTCCTCATCCTGATACTTTTCTCTCAACCACTCCCGGAAATGGCGTGTCATTGCCGGGCCAGTGTCTGGCCCCAGACCAAAGATACTGCCCCAGTAGTGCCACTCCTGGCAATGGCCATTCATCACATTGATGCCGATCACACGATCCCCACCAGGAGCGGTTTCGAGGTGATGGACAAAATCCACCAGCATCCTTTTGGCATCTTCCTGCCAGGGCTTCGAGGCATAGGAGATGAAGGTGGATTCCTTGGC
>CAYZUX010000079.1:0-22500 GCA_964481775.1 uncultured bacterium
GAAATTCCGACATCCCGGGGATGGATACTGGAAGAAAAACTGGGGGAGGGGGGATTCGGGGAGGTCTGGAAAGCATGCAACCTCGCCACGGGTGAGTGTCGTGTATACAAGTTCTGTTTCCGGGCGGATCGAGTGAGGTCTTTGAAGCGTGAGGCCAGTCTCTTCCAATATCTCCGTCAGAATGGAGGAGACCATCCGAACATTATACGTCTTTACGAGTTTTTTTTCGATGAACCACCCTACTTCATCTCCATGGAATATGTTCCAGGAAAAGATCTGGCGGCATGGTTATCCTCGATTGGCGGAACCAATCTTCCACTGGAAATCCGTCTTGATATTGTCGCGAGGGTCGCGGATGTCCTCCAGTTTGCCCATGATGCAGGGATCATTCATAGAGATATCAAACCTTCCAATATCCTGATCGCGGGTGATCCCCAGAACTACCAGGTCAAGCTGGGAGACTTCGGGATTGGGCAGGTGCAGAATGTAAGGTCACTCTTATCTCCTGCCTTCGGAGGTTTTACAGAGACCTTCGCTCCCACAGAGATGGCTTCTCATTCCGGGACCCGGCTTTACATGGCGCCCGAGCTGCTGGTGGGAAAATCCACCTCAATCCGTTCTGACATCTACTCTCTTGGCGTGATCCTGTACCAGTTGATCGTGGATGACCTGCACCGTCCGGTAACTGCCGATTGGAGAATGGATATCCAGGATCCACTCTTGCGCGAAGATCTGGAACACTGTCTGGCAGGAGATCCTTCCACACGATTTCCGAGCGCTTCCGATCTGTCCCGGAGCCTCAGAGGTCTGCATTTCCGTCGTGAAAAACAGGCTGCCGCGGAGCAATCCCGCCTGAGAGATCTGACTCGAAAACGTATCCTCACAGCTGCATCGTTTGCATTTATTCTCGTTTCCCTGCTGGCAGGTTCCTTGGGATATGGACTGCTTCGGGAACACCACGCACGACAAGAGACAGAAGTGGCACGGCAAAATGCCGAGGAAGAGCTGTATGTTTCTTCCATCAAACTGGCTGAACAGGCCATTGAGGACTACCGGTTCAAGCAAGCATACGATCTCCTGATGAAAGCCCCGGAGGCTTTCAGAAACTGGGAGTGGGGATACCTGTTGTTCCTGTGTAATCAGGACCTCATGACCTTCCGAGGACATACCGGGGAAGTCCGGGCTGTGACATATAGTCCCCAGGGGTCCTGGCTGGCGACAGGAGGGGAGGATGGGACCATACGGATTTGGGATCCCCAAACCGGAGCCGAACTACACTGTCTGACAGGAAATCATGAGAGTGTGAATACACTCGCGGTCTCTCCCAATGGAAAGAGACTCGCCGCCGGTTGCTACGGGCATGTGGTCGAACTCTGGAACACGGTTACATGGCAAATTTCCCATGTCCTGGAAGGATTCGATGACGAAATCACTTCTCTCTCCTTCAGTGGAGACGGGAGCCGGCTGGCAGTCGGATGCCGGGATTCAAAGACGAGAATTTTTGAAGTCGATACCTCGACGATCCTTATCACCCTGTCCCAGGAGAAAGATCCGGTCTATCACATTGCCCTTACGCCTGATGGCCGATACCTCGCTACGGTTGGTGGCAGGGATGATCCGTGTGATTGCTCAGCACGAGTGTGGGACCTGGAAAACGGGAATCTCATCCAAAGAATGCCAGGCACACGGGAGATCCACGCGGTCGCTTTCAGTCCTGATGGAAGGTGGATGGCTACCGGGGGACAGGAAGAGGTGGTTCACATCTGGGATTGGAGAGAAGGCCATCTCCTTCAGACATTGACCGGATTTACCAGGATGATTCAATCGATTTGCTTCTCCCACGATGGCAGGAAACTGGCGGCCTGCTCAAGAGAGGGGCTTATCCGGCTTTGGAGCACTGAAACATGGCACGAAGAGCAAATCGTTGTGGGACACACAGGCATTCTACATGACCTGGCTTTCAGCCCGGATGACACTCTGCTGGCAAGTGTGGGTGAGGATACCACTTGCCGTATATGGGGTGTGGATACCTTGTCTAGAGAATCACTTGTGACCCATCACGTGGATGGAGTCCTGGTGGCGGAACTCAGTCCGGATGGGAAAACTCTCGCGAGTTGTGGTTCCCATGACCTGATCATCCAGTTGCGCGATCCTTTCACGGGAACGATTAAAAAAGAATTGGATGGCTGTACCAATTACATCCAATGTGGATGCTTCAGCCCCAATGGACACTGGTTCGCTGCCAGCGGCGATGACCGGGTGGTTTCCATCTGGGATGCTGCATCGGGCAAACAGGAAGTCTCCCTGAGTGGGCCGCTGTCTCGTGTTAATACTCTCCGGTTCTCAAAAGACTCCCAATGGCTTGCCTGTGGGGAAAATGATGGACATGTCCATCTCTGGAACACTTCAGATTGGCGGCACTCTTGCTGGGGTGTGGTAGAAGAGGAGATCAACACGCTGGATTGGCATCCGGATGGGAAAAGACTTGCGGTAGGTCAGCATTCACCAAAAGTTTCCCTCTGGGATCCCTTCTCCAGAACCCTCCTTTCTCAACTGTGTGGTCATACCGGGAACATCCGTTGTGTGAAATTCTCCCCGGATGGACAAAATCTCGCTACAGGAAGTGAGGACTTTTCCGCGATTTTGTGGGATTCCCAGACAGGCAAGCGTCTTGTGGACTACCACGGCCACGGTGTTTTTGTTCTTGATGAAGCTTTTACACCAGAGGGGAAACGGCTTTTCACCGCTTCTGAGGACTCCACCGTGAAGGTTTGGGAGACTAAGTCTGGACGAGACCTCATCACATTACGTGGTCACACAGGGCCAATCAAAAGGTTGTCTTACTCCCCCGCCTTGAGGGTGTTATTAAGTGGAAGCATGGATGGAACCGTGCGTTTGTGGCCAGCCTTCCCCTGGCATGAATCTGAATACCCTGGTACGCAACAGGAGGGCTTCACTGATCGGCTGGAAACCTACAAAAGGGATTTTTGGAGAAAACGATACTCCCGTGCCCAACAGCCCGCTTTGGAAACAGAACCTCCCGTTTCAGTCGGATTGCCAGATCCCAGACTGGAGCAGGCTATCCGTGAACAACTGAACAAACCTGCCGGTACACTGACAAGGTCCGAACTCAGCAGGATTCATCAGTTGTCCTTCATTGAGGGCCGGATAGACCTTGATGGATTGGAAGCCTGCACCAATCTGAACACCCTGATCCTGACCGCAACTGAAGTGGTTCATGCTACCCGGATCGGCAAACTGCATTCACTCCGAACGCTCTCTGTGTTTTTGCCGTTCATCAAGGACTTTGACATTCTCAGGAACCTTGTCCATCTGAAATCATTGAGGCTGATTCGTTTTGATGGCGTTGATCTAAGCAAGATTGGAACGCTTCAATCACTCACTCATCTGGATTTGATTGACTGCCAATTAACTCGAATTGATGCCCTCTCCAATCTCACCAATCTGGAGTACCTGGATGTCAATGACAATGGGATTCGTGATTTGACACCTCTGCAGGGACTCTCAAACCTGCGTTGGCTGATTGCTCACCATAACGCGATCGAGAGTGTGACTCCACTGGCTGGACTCACACGATTGATTTCACTGGACCTGTCTTACAATCCCATCCATGACTGTACTCCCCTGGCGGGCTTGAAGGGATTGGCCAACCTGAATCTGCGGGGATGCGATGTCGAAAACGTAACTCCATTAACGGCTCTCAGGAATCTCAGGTACCTTGACCTGTCAATCAATCGCATCAGCTCCGCCGAACTGGTCACTGACATGACTGCCTTATGTTCTCTCGATCTGGGCCGGAATTTGATTGAGGATATCCACCCTCTCCGTAATTTGGAGAATCTCAGATCACTGAGTCTATCTGGTTGTGCTGTGGACAATGCCAGCCCACTGGCCCGGCTCAAAACTCTTCGTTTCCTCTCCTTGAGTTCCACACAGATTGACAACATCACTCCTCTCAGGGGCTTAACAGGATTGCGTTATCTCAACCTCAGGAAAACAGAGGTCAAAGACATGTCTCCCCTGTTGGAATCCAGTTTTGCGCGTGGAATGGAACTCGATATCCGTGAAACCCCCGCCAGCCGTGAAGTGAAGGACCAGATCACTCATCTGAAAAACAAGGGAGTCGTTCTCATAACCGGCCAATGAGTTGAAATGACTGTGAACCATCGGTGGTCTGTACTGGGAAATCTGATCTGAGGTGGATGTTCACAACCCACTCAAGTGGTATTCTTTTTCACATTGGATTCCCGGGTATTACAATGGATTTTCTCATCTATGGAGCAGGTGCCATCGGTTGTCTCGAGGGAGGATTCCTGACTCGTGCCGGACACCCCGTCATCCTCTTCGGACGTGAGAACCGTATGCAAAGGATCGCAGAGGCGGGTCTCAATGTGGATGGCATCTTCGGCGAGTTTCATGTTCCTTCCATCCAAACCGCCTGGGACATCTCCCAGATCGTGGAACATCCCTTCGATGTCATCCTGTTCTGTGTCAAAGCTTTCGACACGGAGGCTTGTCTGGATGACCTGAGCCTGCTTGTCAAAGAACAGACCCTCGTGGTCTCACTTCAGAATGGCCTTGGAAATGTGGAAAAAATCGCGGAGGTCATCGGAGGTGAACGAACCGTGGCGGGACGAGTCATCACCGGTGTGATGATGGCGGAGCTGAATCGGGTTACTGTCACCGTGACCGCCGATGCCACCCGGATCGGGCCTGTATCCGCAAGTGCGCCTTGGGGCCGGATCGAAGAAACCGCGAGCGTTCTCAGTAAAGCGGGTCTACCCACCGAAGCCACCCATGAGGTATTCAAGTACATCTGGGCCAAGGTGCTTTACAACTCGGCCTTGAATCCTCTCTCGGCGATTCTCAACCGTACTTATGGCGAACTCGGAGAGAATCCTCATACGCGTTCCATCATGGATGCCGTCATCGAGGAGGGGTTCGAGGCCGCGCGGGCCGAAGAGGTGGAGCTGTTCTGGGATCAAGCCAAAGACTACCGAGCTTTCTTCTATGAACGCGAGGTTCCTCCCACCAGCGCTCACCGTTCCTCCATGCTCCAATCGATGGAGCAAGGCAAACGCACCGAAATCGATGCCCTCAACGGAGCCCTGGCGTCGATCGGAGAAAAGCATGGCATTCCCTTGCCAGTCAACAAGACTCTGACAGAGATCATCAAAGCGAAGGAAACATACTACGCGAAGCCCAGATAAGACCACCGCTAGTGCCTTGTTGGAGTGATGTAGCAACAGAAACCTCACCCCTAAATCCCCTCTCCCGCGGGGCGAGGGGACTTGTGGCTCCCCTTTCGCCCTATGGGAGAAGGGGGGTGGGGGGATGAGGTCTGAAACGTTGCACAATCAAATCAACGAAGCACTAGGGAGCACTGAGCCGGGAGGAAGGAACGATAACATGGCTCGGGTGGGATCTCTTGGGGTTCAAGATTTGGATTGGTTCAATTCCCGGTTGAGTGTGGTCTCTACGACCAGCCTGTTCGGAATGTGAGGCCCTCTGCTATAGTTTACCGTTTGCGGCATAACTGCCCTGAAAAGACACGTGAACTAAAAACCGAGCATGGTCTTCGATCCACACAAGCCCCTGATTGCTCAAAGCGATCGAACCGTCCTGTTGGAGGTGGATAATCCCTCCTATGCGGAGGCAAGGGACCGCCTGTCGCTTTTCGCCGAGCTGGTCAAAAGCCCGGAACACATCCACACCTACCGGATCACTCCGCTTTCGATCTGGAATGCGGCGGCCAGTGGGGTTACGCTCGATGCCATCCTTTCCACATTACGAGACTTCAGCAAATTCGATATCCCCAACAACCTTGTCACCGACATCGAGGATTACCTTTCGCGGTATGGAAAGCTTTGGTTTGAAAAGGGCGATGAACGTTATGTACTCAGGTGTTCCGATCCCTACCTGATGGAGGAGCTTCGTCACAACCGGAAAATCCATTCACTTCTGATAGATACTGGGAGCAGGGATCGTTTTGCCTTCCATCCCCAGTTCCGGGGAGATCTCAAGCAGGCTCTCATCAAGATCGGTTATCCAGTCAAAGACCTGGCAGGTTATGTTGATGGAGATCCCCTGGTCCTGCAACTCCGTGAATTCCTTTCGGCAAATGGCCCTTTTATTCTAAGGAATTACCAGAAGCAAGCCGCTGAAGCTTTTCACCTGGGGGGACGTGCGGAGGGGGGGTCGGGAGTCATCGTCCTTCCATGCGGGGCGGGCAAGACCATTGTCGGGTTGGCGGTGATGAACCTGCTCCAAACCAGTACTCTCATCCTGGCCACCAACATCGTCGCTCTTCGCCAATGGCGCGAGGAAATCCTTGAAAAGACAACTCTGACAAGCGATCAGATTGCAGAGTACAGTGGAGAACACAAAGACTTCGCGCCGGTGACCATCGCCACTTATCAGATCGTGGTCTACAGGAAAGACAAAAACGGCCCCTTCCCTCATTTCCACCTCTTCAATGCCAGGAATTGGGGATTGATCATTTACGATGAGGTCCACCTACTTCCGGCGCCGGTTTTCCGCGCGACCGCGGAAATTCAGGGGAAACGGCGTTTGGGGTTAACCGCCACGCTGGTCCGTGAGGATGGGCATGAGGAAGATGTCTTCAGCCTGATTGGTCCCAAACGTTTTGATGTGCCGTGGAAGGAACTCGAGCAAAAGGGTTGGATCGCTACCGCCCAGTGCCATGAGATCCGCCTGCCCCTTGAAAGCTCCATGCGTCTGGACTATGCGGCTGCAGGAAGCCGTTCCAAATTCCGAATCGCTTCTGAGAACCGCCTAAAGACACGTATCGTGGAGGAACTCCTGGAAAAGCACATTGATGATCAAATCCTTGTCATTGGCCAATACCTGCGTCAACTTCATGAGATCAGTAAAAGATTCGATTTTCCGCTCATTACAGGACAAACACCGAATTCACGGCGTGAAGAACTTTTTGAGGCTTTCCGTCAAGGGAAGATCCATTGCCTGGTGGTCTCCAAAGTGGCGAATTTCGCCATCGATCTGCCGGATGCCAATGTGGCCATTCAGGTTTCGGGAACATTCGGTTCCCGCCAGGAAGAGGCTCAGCGTTTGGGACGTATTCTGCGTCCCAAGTCCCATGGCAGGTCTTCCCATTTCTACAGCCTGGTCAGTGGAGACACAGTGGAACAGGAGTTTTCGACCCGGCGGCAGCTTTTCCTTACCGAACAGGGATACAGCTACGAGATCATCGACCGGAAGGATTCATTTCCCTCATATTATCCTCCCATACGGAGGAGATGAGACATGCAAAGGCGGATGCTAGCGTGAATCTTCTTCCCCATCTCATGCTCAGGCAAACACAGGACCTGCAGGTCATCGCCTCGCGGATTGGTCTGTCTGGCTTTGAGAGCTCCAAGCAAAGACTGGTCTCCTCGATCGTCCGTCACCTGACCACACCAAGTACACTTCAACAGATCCTGGGTGACCTTTCCGAGGAAGCCTATGAAATTCTCCGCTTTATTTTGGCGCGTGGAAAAGCTCCCACCCGGCTATCGGATTTGCTGCACGCCTGTCGCGAGGGATCGACCGCGGAGCTGCATGATGCGATACGCGATCTGGAGAATTCAGGGTTGATCGGCGCAAACATGGAAACAGGGTCGCGCCGGGAGGATTACCAGGTATTTGAGGAGGTACGTCTGCCACTCCTCGAGCTGATGAAGTCCCTTTTACCTGATCCCTTGAAATGTGGAGTTGCTCCCAAGTCAATCCATGCTGGCGCATCCATACTGCAGGATGATCTTGTAACCGTTCTCGGTTATCTCCTGCGCAATGAAGTTCGAACAACACGGCGGACCATCCCCAGCCGTCGTGACCTTAAGAGCCTCGAACCATTGCTTAGGGGGGAACGTCTGTCCGGGTTGTACGAAAGATTCACCGGGACTTCACTGAACTGGATGGAACGTCTCTTCACCTTTTTGATTCGGCAGAACTGGATCAGCGATACTGAAGGTTTTCTGATGATTAACCCGGGAACCTTTGATAAGGCTCCACCGGTACTGGCCAGTCTGGGCGAGGGCTTATCAAGCCTCCTTCTTCTTTCGGAACGTCCTTCCGAGGAACGCTGGGAGTATCATGCTGTTGAGGAGTTCCGCCGAAAGTGTGTGGAGGATGGTTCCGGATGGAGACGCGTGAGCAGCCTGGAGGAAGCGATCAGTCCTGCAGTCGGCCTTTTTCGGGTTCCTGAGGGAGACGGGCACCCGGTAAGGGCAGCTCTTTTCGACCTGATGACAGTCGGAGGGTGTGACCTCGGGGAAACCGAGGGTGAATGGTCATGGCGTGCCAGAATGCCGGGAGAAATGCTTCCCTCGACCTCAGCCGGCCTGCTCCATCTCCAACCCAATTTCGAGATCGTCGCTCCCGGGAATCTACCCCTTGCATCAAGGCTGGTGCTGGAGGAGATCGCCGAGCTGGTGTCAATCGACCAGCTCTTGCACTACCGCATTACCCGTCAGTCGGTCTACGCGGCTCTCTGCCGGGGTTGGACGGCTGAACGCCAGATTGAATGGTACACTCGTCAAGTGGGAGAAAAACGGGTAATCCCCCAGAATGTCAGGCATTCCATTGAATCCTGGGGAAGCGGGTTTGGAAGAGTCCGGCTTGAAGAACCTCTTCTGCTGGTTTGTGACTCTTCCGAACTGGCCAATGAACTGCTCCACTCCAAAGAGTTATCTGAGTTTTGTGTGGGACGCTTCTCAGCGCATTCAATTGTACTTAAAAAGGAAAGCGCTCAGATTGTGCTCCAGAAACTCCAGCAGACCGGCCATCTCCCATTGCCCAGCGTGGGTGATGGATCAAGGAGCGTAGATCAGACTACCTGCGAATCCCACTGACAAACCTGCCTCTACCTGCCATATCCAAGTGAGTTCGTATCTCTCCAAAATCCTCCGCCTGAGCAATGGATGTCACTCCCGATGCTGTCGATGGACTGCACTCCATCAGGAACACCCCCCCCTTTTTCAAAACCCGCCTGGTTTGCGGGATGAGCAAACGGTAACAGTCACACCCATCAAAACCTCCATTCAAGGCAAGAAGAGGTTCGTATTGTGCTACCTGGGGCTCCAGCGTGGACATCTCTGACACAGTCAGATAAGGAGGGTTGCTGACTACCAGGTCCATACTTGCTGAGGCCACTGGTCCAAGCCACACCGATCGAAACCAGTTCACCCGCTTTTCAATGTCATTCTCCCTGGCACAAGACAGCGCGAAGGGGGAAAGATCACACCCAAACAACGCCGCATGAGGAAAGAACTCAGCCAGGGACAAAGGAATACATCCGGAGCCAGTCCCGGCATCCAGAATGCGGTTTGCCCAGGGAGCCAGTTCCACGGCCAGGTCGATCAGTTCCTCGGTTTCGGGACGTGGGATGAGCACTCCTGATCTGACTTTAATGCGAAGATTTCGAAACTCTTTCCATCCGAGAAGGTAAGCTATCGGTTCATGCAGAAGGCGGCGGTGGAGTAATCCCGCCGCACGGCTTCCCTGGGATTCATCAAGGGAGCGTTCCGGGTGCGCCAGGATGGAACTCCGCGTTTCACCGGTCACCTCTACGAGAATCAGTTGCGCCGACAGGTACGCTGATTCGACTCCAGCCTTTTCGAGTTCCCTGCTCGCCCACTCCAGCCAGGCCTTATAAGTGACCTCACGGGAGAAAGGTTTCATCGCCCGCGTTTACCGAGGCAGTTCAGGTACAATGACACAAGCCGGTTCGCCTGGTGGATCCAGGAGAGTTCCCCCTCAGCGAGGCTCCTGGCATTGCGCCCCATTTTTTCCGCCTGTTGGGAATCCGCAAGCAGGAACTGGATGGCTTCAGCCATACTTTGTGGGGTAGGATCACAAGCCACTCCAGCCTCCGCCTTTTCAAGCCATTGAACCGTATCTCCCACTCGCGACACCACCACGGGGCGTCCCGAACAGAGATAATCGCCAAACTTGATCGGCCACCTGGCACGGTTGACGGGATTGTCTGGCAGTGGAAGCAGGTGGATATCAGAGGCTCCCAAAGGGACCGAGATTTCACTTGGGGCCACACGTCCCAGCATCCTTACCTGGGATTTGAGAGCGCCCAAGCGATGTTCTGTGATGTGAGCCAGGTCCCCCTCTTTATCCACTCCCACAACAATCAACAGGGTGGTGGGATTCGATCTCAGAACTTCGGCAAAGGCCTCCAATAAAAAGGAGTAGTCCCAAAAGGCATATCCCGAGAAGCACAGGATGGGATTATCCAAGGGCAGATTGAGCTGCTGACGGCATTCCCTCCGGTTGAGAACAGGGATGCGTTGGTGATCACATCCCGAGGGCAGAAGCACCAGGTTTTCCTCGGGGATTCCCACCGAGAGGGCGCGATTCCAGAGAGATCGTGAAACCACAGTCACAAAATCCGATATGCGTTTCATCCCTTCTTCCAGAAGCGACGCTTCACAACGGTCGATCCATTGCCACATGCGGCGTGGTGTGGTAATTCCACCACGAGTCCACCAGTCGGACCAATCAGAGATGAGTGGGGTACCTCTCAGATATCCCACAAATGCGGGTATCGAAACGGCCGGACGGTGCTCGAAGGCATGAATGAGATCCCAGTGGCGCCAACCGGATGGAAGACGCGCAAGAATATCGACTGGCGCATAACCACCATCATGGGTTCCAACACCACCCCACCGGGGAGTCAGTCGTACAGACACCCCATCCTCAATTCTTTCACTCCAGCACGCGGAGGGGGTATCCGCGCAGCTGATCAATGTCACCTCGTGCCCCTTGGCCACAAGATGTTTCGCGAGGGGCAGGCACCGCAAGTAAGACCCACGTCCAACCAGATTGTGATTCAGAAAAAGAATGCGCACGGGATCAGCACCATACAACTACGCTGGAGCATTCGAGTCCGGGGATCATTTGGAACGTCGGACGATGATCGGACCGAAGACAGCATCGCCCTGTTCGAGCACAAGCCGGAAATCGCACCGTCCATACTGACGGTTGGCGAAGCGGGCATCAGGAACCGAAAATACCAGGATCTTCCAGACTCCTATTTCGAGGACCGGCCTTGCCGAGGTGCGTTTTGTGGCACTACCGGTTCCCAGGAGATTATCTGACGAGTCGTAATCGAGCCTGACGCGCGAGGGATTGTTGCCGCAGTACACCTGGACCTGGATCTCAGCCGGTCCAGATTGGTCGAACCAGAAACGATCATCGATATCATAGTAGATCTCTTTTGCTGATGAAATTGGCCGAACACCTTTGAACTGAGTCCCAGCCTGGTCGGTGTAGATCCCGGTTTCATACGGAGCATCCTGCAAAGGAAGGGCACGGATGGGCTCATTGGCACCGGTGCCCGCTTCCTTGGCGGTAATCTCTCCCCGGCTCGTGGTCCCGATTGGAGCACGGAAAGGTGTCGAGGTCTTGGGGAGCGCTGCCAACACTGGACCCTGTCCAGAACCTACCCAACGGAAGGCATTCTTCAGGAGCAAGGACGCTACAGGGTCCTCATTAGCCTTATCCAGCATTTCAAGCTGGGAGAGCAGAACCTTCCCTTCACCCAGCTTCACTTCATACACCACCTCGTTCCAATTGAGGCTGCCACTGGAGGGAATAACATCCGCTAAAACATTGATCTGTCCCTTATCCATTGGGCCCTCCTCGGAAAGGCTGAAGACTGAGGTAGCGACAACCCCTTCACGGCCCCATTCACGGAGGTCTTCACGAGTAACACCCATGAAGATTGGGTGATCGCCCATTCTTAGGTTTACAAAATCGATGCCTGTGGGCCAGCCAGCAGGCTGATCGCTCATCCGGTTGCCTGGGAATGGACCCGAAAAGGCCCAACGGCTTTCGTGTTTGTGCTGTGGCAACACAAGCAGCCGCCCTCCCGATCGAATCCATTGGTCGATTTGAGGCCAGGCTCGTGCGACATAGTGATCATAACAATCAGGACCTATCACCAGGCCCACCAGTTTGGGAAGCTGGGCAAGGTCGTTAAATGCTGGGATCGAAATCTTGTGGGATTCCAGGTATCTCACCAGATTCCCGATAGTGTCATAGACCGCAATCCCCTCCCGCACGTCCTTGGGTCCAAGGGTGCAGAATGCGGGATTCCCGACACGAATGGTTTTCCGGTTGGATGCAATTTCCTGTTCTCCCGATACCAAACGTACACGAACTTCAGCGGTTTCCAAGCCAATGGCATCGGGTATTTTCAAGGCCAATGGATGAGACCGGCTTGAGTAATACCCTGTCTGGGGAATTTCACTTTGGGCTGAGGCAGGTTCCTGACCTTGCGACCGGAAGATCTCACACACAAGCAGGCTGGAAGTGATGGTTCCACCGGCAACATCATCATTGGCCACTGTAAAGGAAGCATCGAGAACCTCACCCGCGAAGTAGTGATTCCGGACCCCATTCATCACCACGATGACTGGCATATAGGCTTTTTCGACTGCATCAACAATCGGCTTGGAGGTCATGGCGGAGGGAGTCATCGGGTTAAAAAACCAGTTCGCACAGGTAAAGGGAAAGATCCCCGCAATCCGGTTCCTGGAGGGGTCGCGCAGAGCGCGGGCCTGTTCAATAAGGTGTTTGGCCTGACGAGCCTGGTACTCCAGAAGGACCACATTATCTTCGGGGGGAGATCCTACTCGCATCCGGCTGGCGGCTTCTTCGGCGGGCGACTGGATCACTTCTCCCTGCCCACAGGAGGAGTAACCACATTGAGCCTCGGAGGCGACCCAGGGTGAGGCCCCTCCTTCCTCTCCTTTCCGGTAGCCAGACCATTGGTTGAGAAAGCGACGCCAATCTCTGATCCGTTGCTCATACCATCCCAGGCCAGTCTGCCAATCCTCAATCAAGGCACCCAGGTGACCCATGTTGTTGGTATCCGGAATAACCACCCGCGAGGATCCCACAACCGTATTGGCAAGGGCTTTGGTCAAGATGAGCAGGGCAGTCTCTGTGGAAAGGCGTGTACCCTCATCGGTTCGCGCAGCTGCGGCATAATTGCCAGAGCCGACCGACCAGACCACGGCACTGGGATGGTTGCGCAGCATACGCGCGGTTTGGATGAGCTCCTGGGTAGCCTGACGAATGAACGCCGGATTTGTCAGGTTATAGGGACCATCTTCAGCGGACAGTGGACCCTCGATCCATGCCAGCAAGCCGATCTCGTCACACAGACGCAGCCACATGCTGGATGGGGGCTCATGAGCGAAACGAACCATTCTTACTCCTGCCTGCTTGAGCCCGTTCAAGTGAGCACGAGCCACCTC
Organism: uncultured bacterium; assembly: GCA_964481775.1. Taxonomy (GTDB): domain Bacteria; phylum Hinthialibacterota; class Hinthialibacteria; order OLB16; family OLB16; genus OLB16. The sequence goes on from CAYZUX010000079.1 coordinate 13,314, forward strand.
CTCTGGAGGGTTTTCATAATGAGGGGGAGAAGCTGCCCCAAAAAGGAAATAGGGCTTCCCATTCAACAGGAACAAACCCTTACCGGTGGAAAAGCTGCGGAATCCAAAATCAATTTCACGAAAATCCACATTTCCGGTTGGCCCAGTCAACCTGGCAGAAAGCCGGTACAAAACCGGTTTTTCGGGAGACCAGGGTTTGGCGAGTGCCAGGTTGGATATGGCGATGGTCAAGCCACGGTATTTGGTCCGGTCGAATTTCATCGGCTGTGAACGAGGCCCATAGATCCGGGTCCCGGTATCAAGTTCCGCAATCACCAATTCCAGGGTACTAGTACCCACCGCTTCATCGGAAACCATGACATCGACTGAAAGGGATTGCAGGTTGGGGGAGATGGCGATATCCAGAAACCTTTCTTTGGGAACAATTCGCAAGGTGACGGGACGGTAGATCCCACCCACTGTAGGATCAAATCCCAGTGGGATCTGACTGGTGGCATTGATCTCCGCACCCGGATTACGGTCGTAGAAGGCAGTCTTGTCGAAGACACGTACCGCAAGGGTATTCGTGGCTGGTTCAAGCGAAGCAGCGGGGAATTCGAATTCGAAGGGGGTGTAGGCTCCACGGATACGTTTTCCGATCAAGGCTCCATTCAACCAGACCGAGGCTTGAGCCGAGACTCCTTCAAAACGAAGAACACCGATAAGATTCGCGGGATCCATACTTTTATCTTTTGTTGGGTAAGCCTCGGATGGAACCTGGAATTGGAGACGATACCAGGCTTCACCATCATGATTGGGGTGAGGGCCTCCCGGGAAGGTGGGTTCGGTCCAGGGCCAGGCACCGGGTGCCTGATCCCAATAGCCTGGGACACGGATCTTCTCCCACTTGACCTTGGGAAGAGATACCCCGCTTAAACGTTCTACCAGCTTGCTGTCAGAGGCATCATGGATATCGCTGGGGACAGGGTAGAAAAGCCATTCTCCATCCAAGGAGACAGTCCCTCCCCATGCGTAAGAAGACAGCCCTCCCGCCATGCAACATGCAAGCACAAGAAGCAGTCTCCACACACATCCACTGGATAATCCGCCAGAACAGTGCATGCCCAAGACCATAATGTCCAGATCAAAACTTGATAGTACCAAGGTTCCGGGGAAGATACAGCTTAAACCTGCGTGGTTCGGTCAGATTGTTTTTTCCCAGTGTGGAAGCTCAAACCGGAGAGTTGGGGGTGGTTCTTCATGCCCCACCCCCATTCCTTGATGTTCCTAAAACGATCTATTCTGACTGCTTAACCTGAAGTCCTGGCTTAATACAGATCCCAATTCTCCACCTCAGCCGTGGGCGGGAAGGAACTCAGAGGGTCACCCAAAGCCCACTGTGCGGCACGCACGAAAAGCAGGCGACCTGTTTCATTGAGTGCGATAAAACGACGCCGAGTTCCACCAGAACCATTGTCATTGACAAAGATATGCACATACCTTGCACTGGCGGCCTGCCCATTCGCCATTGTCGCACCTTTGTCCAGAACAGCAAAGACAGCCAGAGATTCATCGAAGGGATTCACAGCAAGAACGGTAAGCCCAGGAGCGGCTGCAGAGATCGGCTCCTGCGGCCAGGCAAACTCATAGTTCTTTTTGTATGGTGTAGTACTGTCTACTGCAGGATCGGGACGGCAATAAGCATCTTCGGTTGGATACGGATCACGCAGGATTTTAACCATTCCATTGGCATCTGTTTGGATGCCTTGGGTGATCGGGTGAGTGGTGTTGACAATCTTAATATATTGGGTCTTGCTGGCATCCTGTGGCCACCGGTTACTATCTGCACTTTGACCGTTGTCCGTATAAAAGGGGATATAACCGGTTCTTGAGCTGTTTTGAAGAGTAACATGCTCTCCCATCATAGCGGCTACTCCAGCTGGAACTGCCTGAACATCCCCCGAAGAGCTGCTGCCAGATAGAATTACCAGCTCCAATGTATCCCCACGAGCCTCCAGATCCGCAATACTGTCAGGTAGATTCACGTCTGGAACAAGTTTTCCACGATACCCGGCATTTTGAAGCAAGATCACCATCGCCATATCACCAGCAGTGGGGCCTTCCCCAAATGGAGTTGCGAACCCCTGGTTCCTGCTGGAGACCAAAAATGTACCTCTTGGATCTGGATCCTGGGCTAAAGCAAGCATCGGAAAAGCCACCAACAACACCACACACAGCACAATGTACTTTCTCATTTCGACTGTCACTCCTTCCTGAATAGATTGATTTGCTCACTAAATCAAAAACACTTCTGTGGAACTTTCAGGCTGATCGAATTCCTCCTTTCACGAAAGGATTCTCGAACCAAAATACCAAGGCTGTCAATCAAAGATTTCATTTTCTCATGGAAAAAAAATACTATACGAATGAAATAAATTATTCCCCGGCTATCCGGACTTGCCCCTCTTTGACTTCCAGGCGGGCACAGCGAATCCCTGATCCAGCCCCTTCCTCGTAATACACAAACAGAATTTCTCCGTTGTGGGCTTCCAGAAGGCTTGGGTAGGCTCCAATTCGGGTATCCACCTGGAGCGGGCCTTGCCAGGTTTTGGCTTCATCCGCAGTCCAATAGACAGAGGTTCCCGGTAAACGGAGCCCCAAAAGGATCGTCCCACTGGAATGGCGTAACAGATAAGGACAGTGTCCCTTAAAGCCGATATCCTTGACCGGTGACCAGGTCAATCCGCCATCTGCTGAAAGCGAGTAGTGCATGTTGACTTTTCCACCTCTCAAGGCCGCGAACAGGGTGCCATCTTTGAGTTGGATCACATCTGTTTCCGCATCCAGCCGGATCCCGCTGTTCTCATCGATGGTACGGAAATCGGTCCAAGTCTTGCCTCCGTCATAGGATTTCACTGTCGAACCAAAGGCGGTATTCCCGTCGACACTCTCATGGTAGAGACCAAGGATCAGCGAACCATCAGCCAGCTGTCTTACCGGCGTGGAACAAGCCACCCAATAAGGGATGGCCAGTTTGAGAGGTTCAGGAGTACTCCAGGTGACTCCCTTATCGATTGACCGGGACAGGAGCACACGGATCCCGCGCTGGCCACTTTTTTCACCCTCATAAGTAAACCAGTTACACAGGAGGGAACCATCCTGGAGTTGAGCTACTGAGGGGTCACGGTCATCGCGCGTTGTATCGAGGATGACGGTGGGAGCGCTCCAGGTCTTGCCCTCATCACCCGATCTGATGGCCATGATACGTCCCCCCTTCGGCCACTCCGTATTGGGAAGCGATACGTGGCCATACCCTGAATAGAACACACACAGGATTTCCCCATTTTGAAGACGGCAGACATCGGGAAAGGCAGCATAACCCCCCGCATCAGATCCACTGCAGATCAACCGGGAGGATTCGGCAAAGAGTGGAAGTATCGGGGCAAGTGTCAGGGTCAGTACAACAGAAAATTTGTGATATGGTTTCATAGTGGGGATAGTGTATGCCCATATGAAGTTTTTCCAATATGGGGAAAAAAGGATGCTATTCTTTCATCCTCGCTTCAGGGAGAGGATTCTGATAAAAAAGGCCTCCTATGTGGTACAAGCTTTATACAATCTTATTCCATTTGGGATTCCTGTCCGCTTTTCCCTGGCTGGCCTGGAATGCCTGGAGGACAGGAAAGTCACGTGAAGGTCTTGCCGATCGCTTTGGAAGATTGAGAAGGCCATGGCTCGAGAAAATATCTTCCTCTCATCCCATCTGGATCCATGCGGTATCGGTGGGAGAAGCCCAGATGCTCCCCCCCCTGTTGGAACGACTCAAGAAAAGATATCCCGCTGTCCCCGTGGTAGTCTCAACCAACACAGTGACTGGCCAGGAAGTGGCCAAGGCACAGCCGCTTGTTGATGGAGCCTTTTTTGTCCCTCTCGATTTCGGATGGGCAGTGCGAGCCATTCTGCAACGTCTTCAGCCACGCATCCTCATCATCCTCGAAACAGAGATCTGGCCGAATCTGATACGGGAACCAACCCTGCGGGACATTCCTGTTGTGTTTCTGAATGGAAGGATCAGCAATCATTCCTTTGGACGTTACCTCAGAATCAGGCCCCTTCTTAGGGAAGTTCTGAAACTGCCTTCCGCATTCGGAATGCGAAGTGACCTGGACGCTCAAAGAATCACGCAGATGGGAGCACCGGCCAGGAGGATTCATGTTCTCGGCAATCTGAAGTTCGAGAGTGCCTATCAGCTGGTGGCTTCAGGGAATCCTCTCTCCCCTGATGATTTCAACCTTCATCCCGGAAACCGTCTGATCGTAGGGGGCAGCACCTTCCCTGGTGAAGAGGAGATGTTGATCCGGATCTACGATCGTCTCCACTCCAGATACCCGGAGACCCGGTTGTTACTGGCACCACGTCACCCCCGCAGGTTCGAGGAAGCGGCACAGGTGATTCTTGCAAGTGGACATTCACTCTGGAGGAGAAGCTCAAGGCTCCGGGAAGGAGGAGGTGACACCGAACCTCCAGTCCTTCTGCTGGATGTCATGGGAGAACTCAAGCATGTGTATGGTCTTGCAGACCTGGTCTTCATCGGCAAATCAATGGGATTAACGCCGGCGGGAGCAGGGGGGCAGAACCCGCTTGAACCGGCCGCGTGGTCAAAACCGATCCTTTTCGGGCCTCGCATGGAAAACTTCGGAGAGGTTGCACAAGACCTGTTGGCAACAGGCGGCGCTGTGGAAATCGAATCTGAGGAGGACATGGTTCGTGAAGCCAGCGAACTGCTGGAGGACCGGGAGGCTGCCATCCAGATGGGAAACGCTGCCTTCTCTCTGATTGAAAAATCTCTGGGTGCAGCCGATCGCTGCTGTGAGCTGATCGATGATATCCTTCTCCACTCTCCCGATGGATGAAATCCATGTGTGGCTTGGCTGCACCCGGGATCTTTCGAACCGGATAGACTCATTCCGATCTGTTCTCACAGAGGGGGAAAACCAAAAAGCCAACAGATTCCGCTTCTTGAAGGACCGTGTCCTTTTTACCCTGGCAAGGGGTTCATTACGTTTAATCCTGGGAAGATTTCTCAACCAGCCACCTGCAGAAATCCGTCTTGAATACACACACCATGGGAAACCTCTGTTGGCGGATGACTGTAAGAAAATCCAATTCAATGTCAGTCATTCCGGAGAGTGTTTTCTTATTGCCATATCTGGCCATCCTGTTGGGATCGATATCGAAATTCATCGTCCATTCCCGCATCTCAAGGAGATTGCCCGCCGGTTTTTCGCGCAACCGGAGTGGAGCCATCTGGAGACTCTTGAGGAGCAAGAACAGATAACCTGTTTCTTTCAGATCTGGACCCGTAAAGAGGCTTTTATCAAAGGAGTGGGGCAAGGTCTTTCTTTTCCACTGGGTAGTTTCACGGTGCTGGATCCGAGCGGGAAAGTTGGATTTCTCAGGAGAGAGGATGGAACCTCGCAGCAGACGGAGAGTTGGTTCCTGCAAGACCTTGAGGCGCCTGGCGGTTACTCAGCAGCGGTGGCAAGTCAGGAAGGACAATACCCGATGGTCTCTCATCCGGTGGAAGATCTGCTAACCGGCTGATTCCCAGGGTTGGCAACCTTGGTCTCTTTCTCGAGAACCAGTTCAATGACATCACCATGGCCCAGGGCCTCAAACAGTTTCTCAAGGGGCCCGCCCATCAGATTCCGCCTCCAGGCCCGGAATGGAGTTTCATATTGGACACCCACACGAGTGCGCCAGTAGAGAGGTTGGAATCCCATCCGCTGCCCAAGCCGCATGAGGGACTGTGGCGTGAAGAAATGGACATGCTCAGTCATGTAGTACCACTGCTTGCCCCCAAGCCAGGCAGTCAGAGTGCCACAACAGGGGGTCATCAGGAGCAATCTTCCACCCGGCTTAAGCCAGGTGTAAATGTGATGGAACACCTCAGCTGGACTGGATAAATGCTCAATCACATGGGTCATCGTACACAGATCGATACTGGACTCCTCAATTTTGAGTTCGGTAGAAGGACCCGGGAAAAAGGGAATCCCGAGCGTTTCATAATAGGATTCAAAGCGGCTGGATACATCCTGTCCCATAACCTTCCAGCCACGGTTCCTTAAACCCAGCATGAATGCTCCATCGGCACAACCCAAATCGAGGGCCTGGCGTCCCCGCCCTCCTTCCCCCCACCAGACCGGGTCCATCCTCGCCAGCCAGTCCTGGAGCCGGTCATAGACCGGGTAGGTCGGAAGAGGAGTCATCCCATTTTGAAACAGACGGGTCACCAATTCGGTGAATTTGCTCCAGGACCTGTCAAAGTATCCATGATTATAAAGCAGGTTCAGCCCCTCGGCCGTAGGCATTGGATCGGAGAAGACATGCCCGCAATGGGTGCACCGGGAAAGACTCATGCCGCTGGCACGATTGATTAGAAACGGCTGCAGATAAGTGGAGTCACATGCGGGGCAACTGGAACAGGGATGACGGTGCCTGAGAACTGGACGATGCTCCCTCCTGCCTTGACGCATCCCCACAACACAGGTCACATCTTCCGTCCAGGGAGCCCCTTTCCACAGAGCCGCAGGCTTGAAATCCGGGATACCGGCTTGCGGGATCCCGTTGGGATAAGCAGATCCGGAAACTGACAGCCCTTCTGCATGAGGTGTTAATTCAAGAACCTCTTTCGAAACCCGGGTGAGGAAAGCCGCAATGGGATCCCGGGGGAATCGATGGCCCGCATTCGCGAAAACCTCACTTCCCCGGGATGTTTCTCCCGCGTAGATCTGACATGCACCCAGCTGGAGCCACCCACGCCAGTCCCCGGGATCAGATGCGGTGGCAAGTTTGTAGCTCTCAAGGGCTCCTGGAAGGTTGTCCTGGCAGAAGCGGGCATGTCCTTCGAGAATTGAATAAGCTGCCTCCTTCGGATGCCGGGCATGTCCTTCCGCCGCAATCGCAGCTGCGGCCTCATTCTCCGAAAGTGTGAGAGCAAGCCAGCATAACCGGATGATATTCTCTTCGTTCCTGTCTCCCAGGTAACGAAGCCGGTCCCTAAGAATCACTTCCAGCCACACATCATTCCTGAGCTGATGCCTTCCCTGCCAGATGGCATTGGCTGCAGCTGACAAAAAAAAGCGCCGGGGGAATGAGAGCATCATGCGAAGGCAGCGGACCGTGTAGTGATCACGGAGCCCCATGTTTTTCAACCACACCAGAGCTCGCCGGGCTTTCCCTCGCCAAGACTCTGAGTGGTGATACATCGCTTCGAGCAGCAGCCCATAGGGTTCCATAAAAGCATCTCCCTGCATGAGTGGAATGAGAGAGAGGCTCCTTGCGCTGTTTCCACGTACTGCCTCGGACAAGAACAACAATCTGGGTGCCCAGTAGGAGGCTGGATCGAGGCTCAGACACTTTTCAAATGCGGGACAGGCAGATTCCAGATCACCCTGTGTGAGAAAGGCTCTCCCCAAACCAAGCCAGGCATCCGGGTTTTTGGGAAAAGACTCTGTCGCTCGTTGAAAATGGGGTATGGCTAGATCTATCTCTCGTTTTTTGAGCAGATCTTCCCCCTCCATGCGCCAATCCACCATGGAATTATTCCCATGACACGTGTTTCCATTTCGTGTGACTTTAATCGTCATTGGAGGGAAAAACTTTCTCAATCGCCGAGGGGGACCAGTTTCCCCTCACGCATGAGCAATTTCCGGTTGGTCTGGTTGGCCAGGTCCAGATTGTGAGTCACCATGATGACTGTGAGTTGTTTCCGTTTTTGAAGATCGGTGACTGTATTGAACAGGCCATCACCGGTGTGGGGATCGAGATTTCCGGTCGGCTCATCCATCAAGAGCAGCTCCGGTGAGGTGACCAATGCCCGGGCAAAGGCGACACGTTGCCGTTCACCTCCTGAAAGCTGGGTGGGCAGATGGTGGAGACGTTCTCCCAAGCCCACTTCCACCAGACACCTTTCAGCTTCGGCACATGCTTGCGATGGGCTTGTGCCACGTATTCTGAGTGGTATCGCGGCATTCTCCAGGGCGGTGAATTCCGGCAAGAGGTGATGGAACTGGAACACAAATCCGATCATCTGGTTACGCCTTAGCGCCATCTCCCTGTCACTTTCTGCCAGGATTGGTTGTCCACCAATCTCGATGGTTCCCCGGTCCGGCTGGTCAAGCCCCCCCAGAAGATGGAGCAAAGTACTTTTGCCAGTTCCGGAGGCTCCCAGGATGGAAACAAACTCACCCTTTTCCACCACAAGGTCCACCCCGGTCAGAATATGGAGGCGTGAATCGCCTATCTGGTATGACTTCCAAAGATCAGTGACTGTCAGCATGGAGGAACCATACCTGATCTGATGCGCAAGGCGAAGGCAGCAGAGTGGATTCACAACGGCAGAATCCCTACAATACTCAATCCTGAATGCTTTTACTGATTCGCCGGTCGTCCATGTGCCTATAAGGAGGCTACAAAAACCATGTCTATACGTGTTGCCATGATCGGAGCGGGAAGTCTTGGATTTACCCGCCGTCTTTCACAGGATCTTCTGACTGTTCCTGAATTCGCCGATATCACGCTTGCCTTAACAGACATTAGCAAGCCCAATCTTGAGAACGTCGCGCGGCTGGTCAAACGTGATATCCAAGCCAACCGTCTTCCCGCCAAAGTCGTTGTCAGCACCAACCGCAAGAAAGCACTCGAGGGAGCCGATTATGTTTTCAGCATGTGTCGTGTCGGGGGGCTGGAAGCCTTCCAGAGCGACATTGAGATCCCTCTCAAGTATGGAATCGACCAATGTGTGGGAGACACTCTCTGCGCTGGAGGCATTTTTTACGGCCAGCGTAACATCCCGGTCATCCTGGATTTCTGCAAAGATATCCGTGAGGTGGCCAGCGGGGATGTTCTCTTCATGAATTATGCCAATCCGATGGCGATGAACACCTGGGCCGCCCTGAAGTATGGTGGTGTCAACACAGTGGGGCTCTGTCATGGTGTTCATGGCGGCCACTGGCAGATCACGGAAGTTATCAGCCACCTGATCAACAGGGACAAAAAACCCGGCACCAAAGGGTTTGTTCCCGTCACCATGCCGGAGGTGGATGTCACTTGTGCAGGCATCAACCACCAGACCTGGTTTCTCCGGGTGCTCTACAAAGGAGAAGACTGGACAGGAAGGTTACTCGAAGGATTCGAGTCCCATCCA
>CAYZUX010000080.1:0-22412 GCA_964481775.1 uncultured bacterium
ATTTCGTTCTCTGAAACCTTCCTCGCGAGTTGTTCACGCTCTTTATTGAGACCCGTAAGGATGTCGACCTTGATTCTGAGGAGCGAGATGTCCCTCTGAACCTTTAACCTCAATTCAGACAACTCCTTACGATCATTATCGTAGGTGCTCCGGAGGATCTCCAGCATGGCTTTGCTGCGGGCAATCCCATCGGTCTTGGCCTCCATCTGTTGATCAAGCAGGTCCAACCGTTCACGAAGATCAGCGATGAGGCGGACCAGCTCCTGGCGTCTTTGTTGATAGGCTTTTAATTTTTGGACAGAGGTCTGTACCGCCACCATGGCATCGGAATATAGACTTCCCACCTCCTGGTAAAGGCGGTTTTCAACCTCGGTTTTTAAGGTGGCAGTGGCTTTTCCAATCCCGGCATTTCCTTGTAGATAGGCCTGCCAGAGGGCATCATCGGTGATGGCCTTGTTGAGCACAATCTTCTCTGGAACCTGTTTTTTCAGTTCATCCAAAACCTTGAAACGCTTCTCGGCGACCACGATCTCACGGCTGGCGCTTGCCAAATCCGCCAGAACCAGGGTGAGCTCCTTGGAATAACCGTCATATTCCAGTTTGAGTGCGTCATAGCCTGACTTTTTCTTGAACTCCTTCAACTCTTTTTGACGATCCACATAATCTTTGACCCGTCGCCTGATGCGGCCAAGGATATCATCGGTTGAAGTAACCGAGCTGACCTCGAGAGGTTCAAGGCCATCCAGACGATACTCGGTCTCCATCAGCTCTCCGATCCAGACTCCATCTTTCTCTTGCTCGGTGACTCTGGTTCTCAGTTCCTTTATCAGCCGCTCATTACTTTGGAGAGTCGAGGTAAGAGTGAGAATTTCTGATTCATAAGCGATACACTGGTCCAACTGCTTGGTCAACTTCTGCTTGTTGAGTTCCATGTCCGCCTGGAGAGTCTTTGAGGCAAGCTCAATCTCAGCCTTGTTACGGGATGTATCCGCCTTCTCAGATACCTCTCCCACAAACTTGCTGAGATCACCCACACCCTCCTTGTAGATGGCCCGGCTTCTCTCCAGGACCGCCTCTGCCCATTGATCCGCCATTTTACTGGCGGTATCCGGATCTTTGGCCTTGGCTGACAAATGCACCATGGGAATCAATTCACGTTGGACTCCGGTTTTGCGTTCAACCGTGGTCTGCAGGGCTCGTTGAAAGGCACGGAAATCAAAATCTTTATCGATAGTTCCACTGTCAGCAAGGAGCTTATAGGCGCTCCACTTCACCTCCAACGACTCAGTCAGAGCGAGCAACATCTCTGGCGAGAGTGGAGCAGCCTCTCCAGTCAACTCCACTTCCGGAGCACGGATGACAAGTCCCGCCTTGGACTCATAGACATTGGGAAGCATTAGAAGATAGATGACCGTAATGACTCCGGCAATCGCAGTGACAGCCACAATATGATACAGATACCGCCGGACCTCCCGGACAATCTCCGGCAAGGTGACCTCTGTGGGTGGGAGGTGGTTGGGAACAGACTCCGGCATCACTTTCTCCTGATACGAATCAACCATAAGAGATAAACCTAACCGATGAGGTCGACGGTTTGAAGGGGGGAACAACACAACTCCACCCTCAACCACTCCACTGTCGTTGAAACGGGCTCTGTTTGGGAAAGATTCACTCGGAAAAAAAGAGGTTGGTGCAACATTCTTTCTGTAAATTGGTTTCCAGTGTCCTAGTGGAGTGAGCGCATAGAAGATAACTAGGACTCGGGAAACAGCAGATCTTCAGATCAGGGAGGATCACGTCGATTCTCTTTTTTGTGAGTCCAATCACGAAAGGAGATCTGAACATGACCCACCCCAACACCCACTTTAACGCTTTCGAGGAGGCAATCCAGCTGTTAACCCATCAAGGTCCCGAGGCACTCGCCGAAGCCTTCCGCATCCTCCTCAATCACGCCATGCAAGCCGAACGTTCTCAAGCCCTTGCCGCCCAGCCCTACCAGCGGACTCCCGAACGGAAAGGCCATGCCAACGGCTTTAATAAGGCAAGGCCTCTGCTGCTTGCTGAAGATGCTTTTGTGTCAGGTGAGAGTAGATCATCACGGTCTCGATGTTCTTGTGCCCAAGGAGGTCTTTAAGGGCGATTAGTGTAACTCCTGCCATGGCCAGGTGGGAAGCATACGTATGGCGGAAGTCATGAAGTGTTGCGTGAGGGATCCGGCAGAGGGAGATCAGACGCTGGATCATTCTTTCAAAGGTTCGGGGTGGAACCGGCTTGTCATCCCAGTCCAGGAACACACACGGTTGTCCCCAGACCCTTTGAAAACAGGTGAGATGGTCTACAAGCTCAGGTTTAAGAGCAAGGACCCTTTCAGTTCCCTTGGGTACCCAATTGGTCCTGCGGCAATAGGAAACTGTTTTTCTTTTCAGATCGAGCAAGGACTATTCCAGGCTAAGGACCCCCTCCTCGCGAGAGCCAAAGCCCAACAGGAACTCAACGATTGTGGGACCATTCCGCAGCCATCTCCAATCCGGGTTGGCTGGGAGGCTGGGGGTTCCTGGTTGAGTTGCTGAATCCGCAGTTGCTTTCAGTTGTCACCCAGGGAGACACAGAAGTTATCAAGGATGGTCCGATAGCGGGTCCTACTTCTGGGACGCAGTTTGGGTTGAATCATTGACTCATACCGGGTGATCAGATCTTTGACGGTGATGTCGGGGTTAGTGACACCAGCGCGTTCGAAGGAGAGCTGGTGATTCATCTCAGCGAGTACCAGCTTGGCAACCTGCTTGGATTTTCCAATCCGCTTGCGTCTCCGTTTCCCATCCGGGGGGGGTGTAATCCAGGTACCAGGTTCAGGTTTTTTTGTCCATCCAGATGAATGCCATGGCCCTTTCTCCACAACCTCCTCGGGGGACGATCGGAGACATTCCAGGATCTGAGATCGACCTCCAGAAAGGTCGCATTTTGTCAGACTATTGTCAGCTTGGTCTCAGAAAAGGGAAAAATACAGGGGAAAAACATGATGGCGGAGAGGGTGGGATTCGAACCCACGGTCCCCTTTTGAGGGACACACGATTTCCAGTCGTGCACCTTCGGCCAGCTCGGTCACCTCTCCATCTTGGCATTATCTTCTACCACAAATCCACAGCCGGGCGAAGAGGAGACAGGATTCATACCTTCAAACCCTTTTCCAATGGGGACCTGATCTGCTATTATGGTATTTGTTATCCCTGTTCAAAGGAGACTCCACTTATGCGTTTTAGGCCGTTTGTTTTTGCGTTTCTGTTACTTTGTATTACCCTTCCGGCAACTGCCGCCGATCAGGCTGCACTGAAAACTGAACTCATCCAGATCCTCTCAGATCTCGCTCAACCCTTGGGAATGTCACCCGAGCAAGGGAAGGCCTGGCACCTGAGTCTGGAGGGGGAAGCTTTCGGGAAGAAGGGCCAGATTGAAATGGCTTGGGATGGGCAAGCACGTCATTTCCTGAAAGTCCAACTCGATGGTTTCCCGCAGGCATCGGCAGGTTTTGGCGAAAAGGAGAGCTGGCTTTCTGTTCCCGGTAAAGACAAGATTTTCGCCTCCTCACATGATCCCGTTGGCAAAGCTTCCCTGTTGGAGGGTCTTGAGGCATGGGGTGTCCTGACCACACAAGTTCCTGTCCTCCTGGCGGCGGCAGCATTTCTTCCCCTTCCCGACAATCTGAACCTCGAAAAGAAGGATGATGGAACCATCACCCTGAGTGATTCGAAAGATCTGGCCCTGGAGATCAGGAAAACGGGAGCTCAGGGCGGGCTCGAAATCATCTCCAAATCGGAGAAATTTCCCGGTCACATTAAAGCTTCCTCCTGGGTACAAGTCCCAGCGAAAGAAATTGATTCGCTGTTGACACGCCCAGGCAAGGGAACCATCGAAAATGTCGAAATCGAACACCTGCGTGGAATGCTGACCACCTTGGCGGATTTTACAGCCGAATCGGTCCTCCAGCAGATCAATCCGGACATGGTTCCTGATCCGCTGGATGGAATCCCCAAGGTCGACGGTCTCGCTGTGGTGAAGCTCAAGGGCACTCCAGAGGAGATGGGAACGCAACACGGAACCCTGCTCAAAAAAGCGGTCCAATACAACGTTCGCCGTACCTTGCATGGGGTCGGACTGGCTACCACCATCGAGACTGGAGACTGGCTCCCTACCGAACTGGCGAAAGCCTGGGCTGTGGAAGAGAAGCACATCCCCGAGCGATATATCCGTGAGATTGATGCGGTTTCCGATGCGGCCGGGATTCCACGGGAGTGGGGACGTGCCGCGAATATCTTCCCGGAACGGTTCCATTGCAGCGGATTGGCTCTGCGCGGTAAGGCCACAGTGGATGGGAAGCTTTACCATGGACGGGTTCTGGACTACATGACCGGTATCGGCCTTCAGCGTACCGCCGCCGCTTTTGTGTTTCAGCCCACGGGACGCAACGCCTGGATGAGTATGGGTTACGCTGGCCAGTGCAGCACAGTCACAGCGATGAATGAAAAGGGTCTGGCGATGGGTGAGATGGGCGGACGCGGTGAGGGTTATTACGACGGGATGCCGATGACACTGATGATGCGTGAGATCATGGAGCGTTTCGAGACCACCGAAGAAGCGCTGCAATGGATGCAGTCAATCCCCCGTACCTGTGAGTATTTCTATGTTCTCAGCGATGGCAAGACCAGGAACATGGCGGGGATTGCATCGCTTGCAAAGAAACTTGCTGACGAGCGTGGGGTACCTGATCTGAAGATCATTCATCCCGGTGAAATCGAGGAACGGCTTCCCCACCCCCATGAGGATACCGTGCTCATGTCCGCCGACAAACGTTACACCTGCCTCTCCGATCGGGTGAAAGAAAATTATGGAAAAATCGACATGAACGGTGCATGGGACCTGATGCGAGGGGGAGTTGCCATGAAGTCGAACCTGCACACCGTTCTCTTCGCTCCCGAGACACTTGACTTCTGGGCAGCTCAGGCTGGCCCCGAAGGTGAACCGGCTTACACACAGAAAGTCTCCAAGCTCAACCTGCGTGCCCTTCTGGAAGAGGATAAACCGACTCAGACTTCGGCAGTGAAGTAAGAACAAACGATCTGGCCCAGGAGGCCAACTCCTGGGCCAGATCAGCCGAAGATGTCAATGGAGATGGCTGCGCGGATATCATTGTCGGAGCCTATCAAGCTGATGTTGATTCTTCGATCAATGAAGGGTGTGCATTTCTCTGTTATGGAAACAACGCCGGAGCTCCCACGCCAAATCCGCACCAACAGTTGAGTGATAACAGCGGTCCAATTGCTGATCATGGATGACAATGACAGCTTTCCCGAGTATTCCAAACAGCTTTCCACATCACTTCACCGGTCTGAGCTGGATCATTTCTCCGGGGGTCATGGGCAGCTCGATGTATCGATCTGTAAGGGTCTGTTTTCCATTGGCTCGAATTACACTTGCTCCCCCTTCCCAGGGTGTCTGTAACCGGAGAGTACCACCAACCTCGCTTTTGATTTCGACCTGGTCGACACGGCCATTGGAGCAGGAGGCACTCACCAGGAAGGCTCCCACCGCCCGCATGGAATGAAATGCAGCAGACTTTTCCATGGGCCAGTTGGGGAAGAGACGAATTGTCCCATTGTAACTCTGCATCAGACATTCATTGATCACCACAGGCAGGCCGAAGTTTTCAAACCACACTCCCATGGGACGCATGAAGTCAAAAGGAGTTGTATCGCTGTATCTCCCATGAACCTGCATTGCCAGATCGGTACAGGTGCCATTCGGCATCAGACAATAGTTGATCTGGCGCTTGAACTTTTCCAGGTCGAGTGTCCCAATGCGGGCTGCCTGCAGATTCAGGAATACCAGGTCGTTTCCACCCTCGTTCTGGTTGTTCCTGTATGTGTTATGCAGTACCTCGAGGATCTCAGGAGGGGAATGCAGTCCATGATCCTCACCCGGAAAAACAGTCATCAGGCTATTGGGTGTGTTGTAGACTGTATCCGCGCTTTCTCCGGGTACCGACACAAACACCTTTCCATAGGGTGATTCCGCAGTGGGGTATTCGGGAAAATGGTTCAGGATGTCACGAACTTCCTCCACCAACTCGACTTCTTTCTCTTCCAGTGCGAGCACACTGACCGTTTCCAGGTAGGCCTTCATCACAAACCGGGTGAGAGTAAGGTCCACCAGGCAATCATGATTGAACTTGAATCCCGGACGTAACCCGTAGAGTTCCGGTGGCACGGTTGGGAAGACATGATAACGATCATCACCCCACTGTGGACCATGTGCTTCAGGACGCTTCATGTAGTCGACAAGGAATCGGACCGCCTCCCGGATCGGTACGAAAGCCCGTTCCTGTAAGAAGGTTTTGTCCATGGTATACAGGTAATGCCACCACAAACCCTGCACAGCCCATGGAGTTTCGCAGATTTCCCATCCCCAGGTGGGTACAGGATAAGGCGAGATGGTCATTTCAACCGGATAGGCTGAATGTGGAAAATACGCCCCCCTTAATCCATAGTACTCCTTTGCCCATTTCTGGCTTAATGGCAGCAGCTTCTCGATCAGTTCAACATAAGGCAGGTTTTTTTCGACACGATTACTCGAAAAAGGCAACCAGAATGGCTGTTGGGTGTTGTAATTCATATGATAATCACCATGCCAGGCAGTGCCGATCTTGCGAAAACTCCAGTTCGCGAATAGACCTGGGCAGTTCACACCAGCCTTGGCGGAGCAATTGAAAAAGTAGTGATTCCAGTACCAGATACGTTCGAGAAACTCATCATCCAGGGCGATCGATGACCTCTCCCAATATTCCTTCCAGGTATCCTGAGTGACATTCAAAGCAGCCAAGAAAGCTTCTTCGTCAGGCTCTGGAACAGCGTGGGGGCTATTCGCGACCGATGAATTGAGCCCTTGATCCAGCCGAATCACCAAGAGGAAAGTGCTGCCGGATGCAAATCCCCGTTCCAATGGTCCCATCACCTCGGTTTGGCCCTCCCAGGTGATGCGGCTTTTCTGTTCCAAGGGGATGCTGGATCGAAGAGACAGGCGAAAAACGCGATCCCTCACGTGTGGCTCACCCGGTTTACCGTTAATTGGTTGGTTGAATGGAAGAACCTGCTGGAAAGACATCATGGCTTCCGGCAGACCCTCGATTACTTTGTAAGGGGGAATATCTGCTGGAGATTCCGGATCTGGCATCAGCCTGACACGGTTGAAAATATTCGGAACAGCATTTCCCTCGCAGTCCATGAGACGGATCCAAAGTTGGTCTTCGCTCATGTCGACAAACAGTTGGAGTTGGAGAGGTCTCCCGCCTTCAAGCAGGTTGACCACACAGAGACCCTTCGCGATGTTCAGGTGATAACCCAGTAGCTCGACTTTGCGACGGTCAAAACCAAGAATCAGAGAACCGCATGGAAAGGGCCGTGGGTAAGGCTTGTCATAGTTGGCACGAGTCAGCCTCATATACTCGGAATACCAGGGATCTTCCTCCAGACTCCTCAAATCGGGTGAGATCGCCTTGACCTTGTCGAAAACCTCCCGGAAAGTTCCAATCTTGTCCTTGTGATCCTCCGCGATACGGATATCCCACACATCGTTGTGTCCAAAATGGATGACCACTGCATCCGGGCGGGTTGTGACCACAGCCCCAAGACCTCCATTTCCAAGCAGCGCGCCCTCAAAAAAGTCAGTCCCTGGCCGGTCGCGTACAATCGGATGTTTCCCTGCAAGTTCCATTGGATCCATTGTCATATCTCGTCCATAACTGGCCCCCTGGTTTCCGAGCAATAAAGTCACCAGAAGTCCTCCCAGAATGAATCCGATCATGTCTTTCCCCTTGTGAAAGTGATAACACGAGCACTGAAAACGATATGGACATATTTTCAACATCATTGAGACCAGGCAAGTAATCATTTCCCTTTGAGGGTAATGTTCAATTTCCCGGAAAGGAAACACATTCCCGTCAAAAACAATTGAATCGCTTAAATCGTCCGTGGCGGCCAGCCCGTGAAGGTCTCTTCATTATTTGCCCCCAGATGAAAATCGAGGATTGTTGCAGCATCCTTGAGTTCCTGGCACCACACCATAAGAGTGGCAATGTCGGGTGTGCTTTCCTCCCAGTTCTCCCATGCCATGAAGACCTGGTCGAATACACTCGAATCGATGAGCCTGCCACAGGTCCGCTTGAAGTCCTCTAGGCACTGTGTGCGATGGTTGGCGTAGATTCCTCGTTCCTCGAGAGCTGCGCGGATCACCAGCCAGGCCACTGTGAAGAGGATATAGAAAAGCGTGTCGGCTTCCTCCTCTTCAGAGCAAGGTGACATCCCCCGGTAACAAACGAGGAAATTTCCGCGGTCCTGAGCCACATGCTCGATCTCGATGGAGACCAGATCGATCCAGGCAGCCTCGGTCAAGAGACGGCGGCGCTCCTCGGGCGCTTCATGGGCCACACGGTTGAGTTCAGCGGCCACTCGCACCGCCAGGGGCAAACGGTGCCTGCCGGGGGCGCTCAACCAGGTTTCCGCGAGCGCTTCATTCGGCGTATAAAGGGGCTCCTGTACCAGACCGCGTTTGATCGCATCCTGAAGTGTCAGAAAGAACTCATCCATGCTGAGGATGCGAATCTCTTGGTGGCTTTTGAAACCCTCCATCTCCGAGGCCAATGTTCCGAGAACTCCTTCGGCGATCTGGGCGAAGAGGAACAGGAATGCGGGACGTTCCGGGGACTCCCTGAGGAACCGCAGAATGTCACTCAGATTGTCATGGCCGGCATTGGCGATGTGGACCGAATGGAGTTTTGGAATCGTCCCCTCCAGATAACTCCTGGCAAAGGGTGAACCACCCAGCCCGCAGACCAGTCCAGGCCCGGAGGCCAATGCTGTTTGCTCTCGCCGTACCGCCCGGTCATCCTCCACCTCGCGCCACCAGTCACGCAGGAACCAGTTCACCATATTGCAGCCATGTTGACCTGTCTGGTCCAGCAGCCTGCGGGTCTCCTTGAGGTAGCCCTCCACCAGAGGCTCCGGCCAGAGGTGAGTATAAGTGTAGCCTGCTCCCGAAGATGGTCCCCAGAAACAGTCATTGGGGCTCCGTGTTTCATGGTAGTAGCGGACTACTCCAGGCATCAGTTTCACGAGTAATGGAAGGATTCCCCACCCGAGTTTGAAAGAGCCCCGATGAGGATCAAGCCAGTTTCCGGAGTGCAGATTATTCATTGCCCAGGTGGCATCCCCATCGCTGACATAAAAACAGACATAGGCGATGTCCTTCTCCGCATGACAGGCTTCATGAGGGGGAAGTGGTTGAGTGTAGGCCGCCTCCGGATCACCCACTCCGCCATGGATAGTCAAGTTGGGTGTTCCCACGCTGCACAAAGTGAAGAATCCCTTTGAGGCGGCCTCGGCCACATACTCCTTTTCCTGGTCGCGTGCACAGTGCCAATTCATCTGTACCCCTGGTGCCTGCGCGGATTCAAGCAGATCGCGGTAAAGGTGGAGAGTGGCGCGTGATTGACGGCTGAGCGGAAGATCAAGGGCAAAACCCTTATGGTAGACAATGAAGTCCTCCAGGTTGTGCGATAGGGCATACCAGAAGGGACGGTGGATACAGAAATTGGCATAAAGTCGTTGATGACAATGCGGCCAGAGATTGTGGATAGCCCACCGCGCCGCTTCGGTGTTGTCCATGAACCTGCCGCGCAGGTCATCCCGCTTGGGGATGTCATGGCGCTGCATCCAATGTTCCTGATCCGGGGAGATAGGCAAGAGACTCTCCAGACCGCAGCGGGTCATGGCGAGATTCTGGGTCTGGATCAGATCCTCGTTATCGTAAAGAACATATCCCTCAACAAGGTGCTTGTACCGTTCGAGGACCTCATCAACTCCTGGCAAGAACTCAGTGGGGAGGGAGAAGGTCTTCCGGTAGTAATCGAGCCAGTGGTCCTCATATAAGTGTTGTGGCTGGATCAGTCCCGATGGGTCAGCCTGCTGAATCAGGTACAGATGTGGTTCGCCCCTGTTCACTAATCCCTGCAGGCAACGGAACCAGATCCAGAAGTCCACGCTACCCTCTGTTTGGGAAACCACCACCAGACGTTTGACTGGAGGAATCGAGGAGAAGATATCGGTGAGGCGCATGGGGGGGGTCCTTGTTATTTTGAAGGAACTTTAGTCTTTTTTCTGTGTTTCTCCGATGCCCCCCAGGATTCCGTAACTCAAAGGCATACCCGGCGAATGAATTCGCCACTCCGGCTCCCTGCAAAAACCATCATTTTTTCATTATTTTCCCTTTCCTGATAATAGAGGTCTGCTTCAACTTGATTGCATTCAACTCATTCTCCTACTAGAATTCCCCCCACTCTTGCTAGGGGGGATTCTTATGCCACGCCGCGATGACCTTAAAAAGGTGATGATTATTGGTTCTGGCCCGATTGTGATTGGCCAGGCCTGTGAATTTGACTATTCAGGCACCCAAGCCTGCAAAGCCCTCCGGAAACTCGGTTACGAGATTATCCTGGTCAACTCCAACCCGGCTACCATCATGACCGATCCAGGCATGGCGGATATCACATACATTGAACCGCTGACTGTCGACCGGATGGCCGAGATCATCGCCAAGGAACGTCCTGATGCCTTACTCCCCAACCTTGGCGGGCAGTCGGGTCTCAATCTCTCCTCCGACTTACACAAGCGTGGAATTCTTGACAAGTATGGTGTCAAAGTGATCGGAGTTCAGGTCGATGCCATCGAACGCGGCGAGGACCGTCAAGCCTTCAAAGACACCATGAATCGTCTCGGCATTGAGATGCCGGATAGTGAAATCGCACATACTGTGGATGAAGCCGAACGGATCGCCGAAAAGCTGGGATATCCCGTGGTGATCCGTCCCGCTTACACCATGGGCGGGACTGGAGGGGGCTTGGTTTACAACCTGGAAGAGTTGCGGGTCATTGCGGCTCGGGGACTGCAGGCCAGCCTGGTGGGTCAGATATTGGTCGAGGAGTCCGTGCTTGGCTGGGAGGAGCTTGAACTCGAGGTGGTCCGTGACTCAAAAAACCAGATGATCACGGTCTGTTTCATCGAAAATGTCGATGCCATGGGGGTTCATACCGGAGATTCCTACTGTGTTGCCCCGATGTTGACCATCGATCCGGCTCTGCAGAAGAAACTTCAGAAGTATTCCTATGATATTGTTGAGGCGATCCAGGTGATCGGTGGGACCAATATCCAGTTTGCCCATGATCCCAAAACAGGCCGCGTGGTGGTGATCGAGATCAATCCCAGAACTTCGCGTTCTTCAGCATTGGCCTCGAAGGCCACGGGATTTCCGATTGCCTTTGTTTCCTCGCTGCTGGCGGGCGGTCTCACGCTCGATGAGATTCCCTATTGGCGTGATGGAACCCTGGAGAAATACACCCCCTCCGGTGAGTATGTGGTTGTGAAGTTCTGCCGTTGGGCTTTCGAGAAGTTCAAGGGAGTGGAAGACAAGCTCGGAACCCAGATGCGTGCGGTGGGTGAGGTCATGAGTATCGGGAAGAACTACAAAGAGGCCTTCCAGAAAGCGATTCGCTCGCTTGAAAATGGGCGTTATGGCTTGGGGTTTGTGAAGGATTTCAACAGAAAACCGCTCCCTGAATTGATGCGCCTTGTGGCTACACCTACCAGCGAACGGCAATTCATCATGTATGAGGCCCTGCGCAAAGGTGCGGCGGTCGAGGATCTGTACCGTTTGACCCATATCAAGCCCTGGTTCATCGAGCAGATGAAGGAGCTGGTGGAGCTCGAGGAAGAGGTGCTCAAGTTCAAGGGTAAAGAATTACCGGATGACCTTTTAACGAAGTGCAAGAAGGATGGATTTTCGGACCGTTACTTGGGGAAACTGTTGGGTATTCCCGAAACAGACCAGCGTCAAAAAAGGTTAGCCATTGGAATCCGGGAAGCCTGGGAACCGGTGCCCGTGAGCGGAGTCGAGGATGCCGCCTATTATTTCTCCACCTACAATGCCCCAGACATTGTCTCTGTCAGCAAAGCCCGCAAAGTGATGGTTCTGGGCGGAGGACCAAACCGGATCGGCCAGGGGATCGAATTCGATTATTGCTGTGTCCATGCCGCTTTCGCGTTGCGGGATGCCGGCATCGAATCGATCATGGTCAACTGTAATCCCGAGACTGTCTCGACCGATTACGACACCTCCAACAAGCTTTATTTCGAGCCGCTCACTGTCGAGGATGTCCTTAGCATTTACGAAAAGGAAAGACCCGAGGGGGCCATCATCCAATTTGGTGGCCAAACTCCGCTGAATATCGCACGGGACCTCGATGCGGCGGGAGTCCATATTCTGGGCACCAGTGTCGATACCATCGATCTGGCCGAGGACCGCGATCGTTTTCGTCAGGTCATGCAGCGGCTTGGAATCCCCCAGGCCCCCAGCGGTATGGCCAGCACCATCGAGGAAGCCATTGAGATAGCGGCCCGGATCGGGTACCCGCTGATGGTCCGCCCCTCCTATGTCCTGGGTGGACGCGGCATGGAGGTGGTTTTTGATGAAGCCATGCTCATGGAGTATGTCGCCGCAGCGGTGGGAGTGACTCCGGAACGTCCCATTCTGATCGACAAGTTCCTGGACAATGCCATCGAGTGTGAGGCGGATGCCATCGCGGATGGCAAGGATGCCTTTGTCCCCATCGTGATGGAACACATCGAACTGGCGGGTGTTCACTCCGGCGACTCAGCCTGTGCGATTCCGCCCATCAGCATCCCGTTAAAACATATCGACACCATCAGTGAGTATACCCGCAAAATCGCAATGGAACTGAATGTGGTCGGCTTGATGAATATTCAATACGCGATTCATAACGATGTGGTTCACATCCTGGAAGCCAACCCGCGAGCCTCAAGAACCGTACCCCTCGTCTCCAAGGTCTGCAATGTTTCCATGGCACGGATCGCTACCCAGATCATGCTGGGGGCATCGCTTGCTGACTTCAATCTGACTCACAAGCCAATTCCGCATTTCGGTGTCAAAGAAGCCGTCTTCCCGTTCTATATGTTTCCTGAGGTGGACCCGGTCCTCGGTCCCGAAATGCGTTCAACCGGGGAAGTCCTCGGCATGGCCGACAGCTTTGGGCTGGCTTTCTACAAGTCTCAGGAAGCCGCGCAGCAAAAGCTCCCCTCCGAGGGAACTGTACTGATCACTGTGGCGGATGATGACAAACCTCAGATCCTTGGAGTAGCCCGTCAGCTGTTGGACCTGGGCTTCAAAATCAAGGCGACACGTGGAACACATACATTCCTTACCGGCAATGGCATCCAGTCCGAAATGGTGAATAAAATTTATGAAGTGCGTCCGGACCTGGTGGATTTAATGAAGACAGGGGAAATTCAGCTTGTGATCAACACTCCGCAGGGCAAGCGATCAACCCAGGATGACTCCTATATCCGCAAGGCCGCAATCCGTCACAAAATCCCTTATATCACCACCACTGCTGCCGCGGTGGCCACGGTACGCGGGATTGCCGCGTGCAAAGAGGGCAGGGAAGAGGTGCGTTCGCTTCAGGAGTATCACGCCCGGTTAAGATAGTTGATCCTGGATCGACTGAGGGACAGGACTGCCTCTTTTGTTATTCTGTGGCCGGAGGGGACTTCACTGACAGGTGGTTGCTTAACGGTTTGCTTCTCCCAGTTCCCTCAGGTAATCGAATTTGTAAATTCCGGAGTCGTGGCCATCGCTCCAGATCAACCTGACCGCGTAGTTCCCCACCCAGTCGAGACGAACCAGGATCGGATCATCGGAGGGGGCATCCTTGGGAAGGATGCGTAATTGGTAGCGGTCATCGATCGGTGTGACCTCCCCGGCGGTCTTCATGAGCTCCTGGCAGGAGGCACATGGGCAGGCCTTACGGAGTTCGAGAAAAGTCAGAACCTGTTCTTTTCCATCTTCCCAGTGGATCGCCATGGCGCGCTCACCGGAAGGGCGGATCTCCTTTGGACGGATGGGAAGCATGTATGAAGAGGGGTTCTGAGAAGCCATGTGTTGTCTTCCTGATCAATCTTTATCATAGGGAAGCTTCTGGCGCAGGTCCATTAAGGCTTGGGCCAGATGTTCTGTATGTTCGGAGAGATTCTGCCGGTCGATGTCTCTGGGGACGAAAATGGGTTCACCGCAAATGGCCACACTTTCGGTGAAGGGCAGAGGGATCCGAAGCCGGTCCCAACTTCCAAACGTGATGCAACGCTTGTAACCAACGGCACAGGGGACAATGGCATGGCCGGTCAGCTGAGCCAGCCGGATGACCCCCTCCTTGACCTCCCGGCGTGGACCACGCGGCCCATCCACGGCGATGGAACCATTCATCCCTGAACGTAACTGTTTGGCCATGTTCAGAAAAGCTTCCACACCCCCTCGGCGGCTCGATCCCCAGACCACTGTCATCCCCTGACGTGCCAGGTTTTCACCCACAATCTGGCCATCACGGCTGGTGCTGGTGATAACCACGATCTTCCGCCTGGCCAGTTCTTCGATACCGATCCGGCAAGCCATGATGAGATCCGAGTGCCAATAGGAAAAGATGAAGGGCTGATTAGACTCGTAGAGATGCTCGATGGGACTGCGGTCAATCCAGGTCAGTTTAAGGGACCGCACCAGACGTTGAATCCCAAAACAGGCCAGTTCGACAGTCACACGCCTGCCCCACTTTGATTTGCGAATCCGCCGGAAAAAACCTCTTCGCCGCCCCATCGTGAACTCTATTCTCCAGGAAACCCTGAATATTGCACGTCAGGGGTTTGAAGAGAATGGATGGCTCGATTCCGCATCCGGCTGTATAATACTGCCCAGAAAGATGCGTCTACTCGAAAATATCCTTTTTGGCTTTGAGGGGCTTCGCAGGAATGTCATGCGTTCTTTCCTGTCAGCCCTTGGCATTGTCATCGCCGTAGGCTCCGTTGTTCTGGTGGTCTCGTTGGGTGAGCAGGCCAAAGACCTGATCGTGGTGGAGCTCGAACGGAACTGGGGGGCGGACCTGATCGTGGTCGAGAATGCCCCACCCGAGCGTTACCGTCATTGGATGGACGATTGGAAGAACCTGAAGATCGAAGACCTGGAGATCATTCGAGCATTACTGGAAAATGTCACCCTGGTAGGTGGCTTCCGTGCCTCTGACTCGCGCCGGATCACGGTGGGAGCGGAAAACATGATGGGGAACCTCAAGGAGGTGGACCCGGATTATCTCGAAGCCCGTGGAAGAATCGTCCGCGCGGGCAGGAACCTTGCCTGGTCCGATATGGAGAATGCCCAGAAGGTTTGTACGATTGGTGCTGAGGTTGCCCGTAAGCTTTTCAAATCGGAAAAGGATGCAATCGGCAAGGAGGTGCGTATCTCCGGCAACCGGTTTGAGGTGGTCGGGGTGGTCGATCCCAAAACTGAGGAAATCGGGAACTCGGAGATCGCCAAGGATGTTTATATCCCTCTCTCCACCGGCCAAAGAAGATTCTCAGGTGATGATCCGCTCGATGAAATTGTGGTTAAGGCCAAGGGCAGTATTGCCACCGAATCAGTCAAGATCCAACTGGGTGACATCCTGTTTCAGCAACATGGCAAATGGGACTTTCTGGTTTTCTCAGAGATTGAACGTGTCCAGGGGATTCAACGGATTGTGACCATGGTTCAGGGGATCCTGGCGGCTCTGGCCATGATTTCCCTGATTGTGGGGGGAATTGTGGTGATGAATACCATGCTGGTTTCTGTCACTGAGCGGACTCCGGAGATTGGTTTAAGGAAGTCGCTAGGTGCTCGGAGAAGAGATATTGTTTCCCAGTTTCTTTCCGAGACTCTGGCCTTGTGTTTCCTGAGTGGCGGTTGTGGGATTGTTATTGGTTTGAGTCTTGCCTATGGTGTCACACAAGTGGTGCCACGCTTTTTCCCCGATTTGGGGGATTGGCCATGGAAAATGAGCACTCCTGCGCTTGTGATTGCCTTCTTGTGTTCGACCCTGGTTGGGCTGGGGAGCGGTGTCTACCCAGCCTGGAGAGCCGCGCGCCTCGATCCGACCGTGGCCCTTCGATATGAATAAAATCCCTCTCCTTCAAGGGTGGAGACAACTCGCCTCTACAGTCAATCCCCCGCGATGCCGAAACTGAACGGGGGTGGAGCCGGTGCAGTTGATATCTGAAATATCACGCATCCGTGACTCGCCGTGAATCGTGGAGGTTCCCATGACATCTCTTCGGCCATGGTTGTTTGCAGGATCGGTACTGTTGTTCAACGCCTGTCTCATTCAGATGGCATCAGGGTATACCCCCGCCTTTTCGCGTCATGGCAACCTGATTCATTGGAATCTGGATGAACACCCCCAGGGTCAACCCAACATCATCAAAGGTGCGGTGGAGTTCTTTATCAACCGGACTGGTACTCCGGATCTTGATGATAATGGTAATGGCACGGGAGGGGAGTTTGATGTCTTGAGGTCGGCCTTCGGTGTCTGGCAGGAACAACCATCCAGTTCGATTCGTTTCAATGACCTCAAGGTAACCGATCAGCCATTCGTCATTGGAATTGATGAAACCAATGTCATCCTTTTTGATGAGAATAATTCCACTGGTTTTTTTCCGCCTGGGACTGGTGTGATCGCCTTCACGCTGACCACCTATGAAGATGAGACTTACGATGGGGTTTTTGATGGAAGAATCCGCGATACCGACCTCGTGTTTAATGGGCGGGATTATGTCTTTTCCAAGGGGCTGGAACCCAACAAGATCAACTTGTTGGCCGTGGCGGTCCATGAAATTGGCCATATCTGCGGCCTTGACCATACTTTTCACCAAAAGACCAACCCTGCTGACGACTCGGTGGATGTCCCCACCATGTATCCATATCTGGACTATGGCGATGATCAGGCCACCCATCTGGATCAGGATGACATTTCCGGACTTATCGAGCTCTATCCAAATATGGAATATGTCAGCAAGTATATGGGGTCCATTTCCGGCCTGGTTCAGCTGAATGGTGAACCGGTCCCGGGTGTGGATGTGATCGCTTACCGAAATGATTACCCGGTGGTGAGCACCATCACCCTTGAGGATGGGACCTACCGGATCCAGGGTGTTCCCACGGGAACCTACCGTCTGCGTGCGGATAGTCTTTCCGAGGAGAACGTGTATCCGGGCCTCTCTCTCTTTACTGGCTTCCATTCACAATACTCCATCATCGAGGGTGGAATAGCCGGGCTGTCTTCAGATGCCTCCACTGTTACTGTCACGGCAGGCAGACGGCACCCTGCCCGAACCATCTCGCTGGCCTCCTCGGCCCAGCCCGATTGGTTTGAACCCAATGACTCTCCTGACCAGGCCACCCAGCTTTCTGTTGATGGAACCGCAATGATTCACCAGTCCTGGAGGAAAGGAGATATCGACTGGGTGCGTTTTCAGGGAACCAAGGGAGTCCTCTATGAACTGGTAACCGACAACCTTTCCTTCTTTGCTGACCCGAGAATGCAACTCTATGCCTCCAATGGAACTACTCTTTTGGCGGAAAGTGACAACATCAACCTTGCGAAACATAATTTTGGCGCACGTATCCGCTTCACTCCCACATCAACAGGCTCCTACCTGGTCCGTTTGAATAATGCCCATGGGGGATTCGGATCAAATACAAGCTATGAGCTCAGAATCCAGGAGATTGGTCCGGCAAAGCTGGATTCCAACCTGGATGGAATGATCAATACACTAGATCTGTTTTTGTTATCGCATTCCTGGACACCCGGGGATTCCGTGAGGAAAAGTGATGACCAGGCAGTGCTTTCCAGCGGACTTCTGATCGATCTTCTTCAGACCCTGCTGAAATAACGATCCCTGGGTGGGTTCCCCTTGTTCCCGCTCTTCACCACCCCGTAGAATAGGAGGTGGCTCCGGTTTGATGGGCCACCATGTCGAAACTTTTCGAAAGGTTTTCCCGGATGATTGCGATTCAAAATCACAAGACTCTTTGTATGTGGCTGTTGTGCGTTCTGTGTGTGGCCGGATCTGGTGCTATTGCCTCTGACTGGCCCACCTTTGGAGGTCCCAATCGTAACTGGACCTCTCAGGAGACAGGGTGGTTGTTCCAGTGGCCGGCTGAGGGCCCCAGGAAGCTCTGGGAGGCTGAGGTGGGGATTGGCTTCTCTTCCTTCACTGTGGCGAATGGCAAGGTCTATACGGTAGGTTGGGCGAATGATCAGGATACGGTTTATTGCTTTGATGCGGAAACCGGCGCAAAAGTATGGACTCACTCTTACAAGGCTCCTCTGCTGGACAAGTATTATGAGGGTGGCCCGGGTGGAACCCCCACGGTGGATGGGGACAAGGTTTATACCTTGAGCAAGGTGGGGGATTTTCTCTGCCTGGATGCGGCCACCGGGAAGGTGATCTGGTCGAAAGATGTGAAAACAGAACTGGGTGCCAAAGTTCCCGAATGGGCGTTTGCCTGTTCTCCGTTGATCGAAGGTCAGATGGTCCTCATCGATGTGGGGATGATCGCCGCTTTTGATAAGAGCACGGGGGATGTGATCTGGAAGTCGGAGGATTACAAGGCAGCCTATTCCTCTCCCATGGCGGCCGATTTCGAGGGGACCCGTTGCGTGGTTTCCTTTCCTGAATATGGTCTCGTGATCCTGGATATGAAAACCGGCAAAGAATACAGCAAGGTCCGTTGGGAAACCAAGTATGGGGTCAATGCGGCCAATCCGATCATCCAGGGCAACAGGGTTTTTGTCTCATCGGGATACAACGAGGGGTGTGCCCTGTTCGAGATCAGCCTTGGGAAAGAACCAGTGGAGATCTGGAAGAACAAGAAGATGCGTAATCATTTCAGCACCTCGGTCTTCAGCGGTGGGCATGTGTTCGGTTTCGATGAGGACATTCTGGTCTGCCTCGATTTCAACACCGGCAAAGTGGTCTGGGAACAGGAGGACCTGGGGAAGGGCACCCTCATGCTGGCGGATGGCAAGCTTATCATCCTGGCTGAGCATGGCGAGCTCCTGACGGCTGAAGCCTCCCCTGAGGGATTCAAGGAGATCTCCCGTGCTCAAGTGGTGGGTACCAAGTGCTGGACTGTTCCGGTGCTTGCGAATGGAAGGATCTATTGCCGGAATGAAAAAGGAGATGTGGTCTGTCTCGATGTGAAAGCAAAGTAGTTGGGTTATAGTGGCGGTCAGGATTCGAAAGAGATGATCACCACAAGCTCGGCCCTGGAGCTGGACTCCAGGGCCAGCTTGGCGGTCAAGGTGACCTGTGAGAGGAACTACAAGTGACACAGTCCTCAATCTTCTGCTTGGGTATTGTCTTCTGCCTGGCCATTTCCACCGCCGATGCCTATGACTGGCCTCAATGGTTAGGTCCTGAACGCAACGGTATTTCCCCTGAAAAAGGGTGGTTGACAGACTGGCCCAAAGAAGGCCTCCCCGTGCTCTGGCGGGCCTCGGTTGGGACTGGCTTCTCGCCCATCTCAATCAAGGATGGACGTGCCTATACGATGGGATTCCAGGAGGGAATGGACACGGTTTACTGTTTTAATGCGGAAACCGGTGAAACCCTCTGGAAATATTCTTACCCCTCCAAGATTCATGACTACAACCATGAGGGTGGTCCCGCTACCGCACCCCTGCTCGATGCCACCGCTGTCTATACTTTCAGCCGTGAGGCCGATCTGATCTGTCTGAATGCACTCAATGGCCAGGTCATCTGGTCACGGAACCTGGTGAAAGAGTATGAAGCCAAAATCCCGCTCATCGGATTTTCCGCTTCTCCACTGCTGTTCAAGGACCGGGTGGTGGTGGATGCAGGGATTGCTTTTGCTTTTAATAAGAAAGATGGGCGTCTGATCTGGCGGACAGAGAAGTACATCGAGTCGTATTCTTCACCCCAGCTGTTTGATCTCGACACACTTCCCCACCTGGCCTTTTTCAATGGAACCGGCCTGGTGGTGCTTGAGGCTTTCACCGGGAAGGAGGTCTGGTGTCTGCCCTGGCGGACTCCGAAGTTCGATACGAATACTTCCACCCCCATCATCTCGGAGGGCAAGGTGTTTTTCTCCTCCGGTTATGATCGTGGCTGTGCACTCGCGCGGATCGGCGAACCTTCTGAATCCGCTGTCATCTGGCAGGACAAGCGGGTTCGGAGCAGCTACAACACCTGTATTCTCACCCAAGGACACCTCTTTGGATTCAACGAAGTGGATCTGACTTGTTGGGACTTCGAAACCGGTGAGGTGAAATGGACAGAGGACTTCAATGATGATGGCTGCCAGATCCTGGCGGATGGCAAGCTCATTATCCAGACCGCCAAAGGAGACCTGGTCCTGGTGGAGGCGAATACCAGCGTCTACAAGGAGATCTCCCGTGTGAAAGTCCTGGAGGGACGTTGCTGGACCTTACCTGTTCTCTGTAATCGAAAGATCTATTGCCGTAATTCAAAGGGGGATGTGGTCTGCCTGGATGTGCGTGGTCCCCGTCCTTGGGATGATGTGGATCAGGGTTTTAGGTGAGAGAAAAAGGATTGTATCATACGGAGATACTCAGAAACCGCTTATGAAACATCCGGGCTGGTCATCTCTTGAATCACTTCAATCTCCTGTGACAGTGCCTTCTCCAACAGGTTTCCTTTGGCAAGCGTTTCCTGGATCTCCAGATCCAGTGGCCCGCAGGCTGTCACATGGAGCCTCAGTTTTTGTCCTTCCCGGCTTACTTTGACTGTTTTCACCAGCCCCTGGTGAGAGAAATCAAGGCCATCCGCGATTCGTAGGATTCCCGCGAGGATTTCGATCTTATGCCTGAGTCCCTCGGGGAGACTCCAGTAATCGGTATCCTCAGGACCTGGCAGTTCATGGCTGTGGTATTTCACCAGGGTGGCGATCAGACGGATTTCCATCTGGTGGAATCCCTCCATTTCACTGTTGACCACCAGGTAATGAGAGTGATGGTGATGACGGGTGGTACCGATGTGGTAGCCAATATCATGGAGAAGAGCGGCTGATTCGAGGTAAAATCGGTCTTCTTCTCCAAGCCAGTGTTGTGAACGCAGTTCATCGAAGAGTTGACGCGCGAGGTAGAGAACCTGGTTACAATGCCTGGATTCATACCCGTACCTTCGAGCGAGTTTGAGAACATTCATGGAACGGACATCACGGGCTTCCTCAATGGGGCGTTCCCCCGTGGTTAGCTGGATCAGGTTATTGCTACGGTCGCTGGCGGTTGACTGAAGCTCACGTTCCAGGAAATCAAGAACGATCCCGACTTTCAGTGCCTTGGCGCCAGTGACTAAGGTGTCGAGGCCAAGTTCCTCCATTGCGGTGAGGAAAATCATCCCCCCGGGAAGGATGGAGTCAGCTCTCTCTGCAAAGACTCCCATCCACTCGCGTCGTTTTTCAAGTTCCATCTCGGCAAGTCTTTCGAGCAGATTCCGCAGAGATGCCTTGTGAACAATCCGCACTTCCAGGGATGTCACCGCCCGTTGACTGGTACCACACAACTCCCCCAGGCAAAGAGCTGTTCCGCTTGTCCCTACAGTCCAGTCGGGCCGGTCAATCTTCTCACGCAGGATGGGGGCAAGCCCTTTACGGATCACCTTTCGCAGGTCATCCAGCCCCTTGTTCCCCGGTGGGTCAGCCAGGGAAACATTCTGGAGAATGCGGACCGGTCCGAGTTGAAGACTCAAGAGGGTTTTGGGAACGCTGTCTTCCATCCAGGCCAGCTCGGTTGATCCGCCCCCGACATCAATCAGGAAGACTTTTCCTTTCGAGAGGCCAAGGGACTCAATGGCTGCCATGGCTGTCAGGCGTGCTTCTTCACGTCCGGAGATGACATTCACCTCGAGGCCTGTCTCATTCTTTATCTGTTCGATGATTTCACGGCTGTTGGTTGCTTCACGCAGGGCGCTTGTCGCAAAGGTCAGGACCTTGTTGACTCCATGATTGCAACAGGAAACCTGGAACTTTCGTAATGCCGCAAGGGCGCGGGATTGGGTTTGAGGGTCTATGGAGCCTTGTTCGAAAACCGGAGATCCCAGCCTCACCTGGGTACGTTCCTCATGAAGGAAGGTGTAGGAGAGGTCCTCCCAGATTTGAACGATCACCAGTTGAGCACTGTTCGAACCCAGGTCAATGACCGCGATTTTCAAGGGCAACTCATGTGACTGTTGCGGAGTCAGCGGAACGGGGCAATGGATATCACTGACCACCATGGGTATGTTGTTCCTCATCTTCGGCCTCCCGGAATGATCTTGCATCTTCCCAACAGTCTAAGGGAGCGGCCAATGGTCCCAGCCAAGGTGGACAGAAATGTAAGTGCTGAACGATAAAATGACCCCAACGGGATTCGAACCCGTGTTGGCGGAATGAAAATCCGCTGTCCTAGGCCG
>CAYZUX010000081.1:0-22395 GCA_964481775.1 uncultured bacterium
CAGGAAAAAGGGACCCCCGAGAAAAGCGGTGACCACTCCTACAGGAATTTCCACTTCATTAAAGAGTGTCCGTGCAAAGGTGTCGCACCAGACGAGAAATGCCGCCCCGAAGAGGCCACTGGCCGGCAGGAGGAAACGGTGACCTGGACCAAAGATACGCCTGAGAGTGTGAGGGACGATCAGGCCGACAAATCCAATCGGTCCCGAATAGGCCACAAGAAGTGAGGTCATCAGCCCTGAATAGATCAAAGCACTCCAGCGTGCTCGTCCCACCTCCACTCCCAGGTGAAGCGCCGTGTGCTCACCCATCGAGAGAAGATCGAAGGTTCTTCCCAGACAGATAAGCGCGAGACCACAACCGAGTGTTGGAAGCGTGAGATAGGCGGGGATACGGATATCTGCAACATCCAGGCCTCCCATCATCCAGCGGATCATTTTGAACGTCTGGAAAGGATCGGAGATGTATTGCAGTAAGAGGATGAAAGCGGAGAAGAGCAGGTTCAGAGTTACTCCCGCCAGGAGCAGGGTATTAGTGGAGAATCCATGTCCTGAGCGCCGGGCCAGAAGACCGATAAAAGCAACAACCCCGATAGCTCCGAGAAATGCGCCCAGCGGTACCAGAATTGAGGTGTGCAGATAAGACTGACCGAAGTGTATGGCGAGCAAGGCCCCCAATGAGGATCCGCCTGACAATCCCAAGGTGTAAGGTGTTGCAAGATCATTTCGCAAGAGGGCCTGGAATACTGCACCCGCAATCGCCAATCCAAAGCCTACCAGGGCACCAAACAAAGCCCGCGGGAGGCGTGTCGTATGGAAAATCACCGCATCCACATTCTGTTCGTATGGGATCGATGCATCAAAGACCCTGGAGATCGAGAAAGTGGATCCTGATGGTCCCACCAGGGGGCAAAGAACCAGAGTCGCCAGCAGGATAACCAGAAGCAGGCCGAGAACCACGGCCGTTCGCATCGCCCCGGTCATCGCAACACCCCCACCAGCGTGGTTCCGTTACCAAGAAACTGGACTCCGATACGGGTGCGGTAAACTTCACTCAGGAAGTCACTATCGAAAATGGCTTCTGTAGGGCCTTCCTGGAGAATACGGCCTTCCTTAAGAACCAGGACACGGCGGGCATAGGATCCCACCAACGATAAGTCATGGGAGACCAGTACGAGGGTCTTACCTTCCTCCTGGTTCAAACGCAGGAAGAGGTCCATGA
Organism: uncultured bacterium; assembly: GCA_964481775.1. Classification (GTDB taxonomy): domain Bacteria; phylum Hinthialibacterota; class Hinthialibacteria; order OLB16; family OLB16; genus OLB16. The sequence continues at coordinate 1,220 of CAYZUX010000081.1, forward strand.
GCATCTTTTGATGGAGTGGATCGAGAGCGCTGTTGGGTTCATCCAGCAGGAGAATCGGGGTCTCCTGTGCAAGAGCCCGGGCCACAAGGGCTCGTTGGCGTTCACCTCCGGAAAGAGAACCGATGGGGCGATCCGCAAAGGCCATGAGGTCCGTTTGTTCAAGAGCCTTTTCCACGACTTCATAATCATGGGCATCCTCAAGTCCAAAAGGACCTTTCTGATAGGGAAAACGGCCCATGAGAATCACCTCACGAACCGTGAAGTCGAAAACCGCATCCTCGCGTTGCGGGATAACGGCCACCCTGCGGGCGAAATCGCGGCGATGCCAGAGATGGACTGGTTTCCCATCAGCCAGAACCTCTCCGGCGCCTGGCTGTAGACGTCCCGAAAGCAGCCCCAGGAGAGTAGACTTTCCCGCCCCATTCGGACCGATCACCGCATAAAACTCACCTTCCACGAATTGTGTCTCAATCTCCGAGAGAACCACCTTTAAGGGACTGTAGGAAAAGGAGACATGCGAAAGAGTGAAGGCAAAGGAGGAATGAGACATTCTTGTTCTTCGGAACGATCACCTATGGGACTGGCTGTAGCCGTTGTCGGGCTGCCTCACCATGGATCATTATCGCCAGTTTCCGGACACTCTCAATAATTCCTGGACCCGGGATGGTCAGATGGGGATCATCTATCATCAGGATTTGTTTCTCCCTGACCGCACTGACTGAGGCCAAGGCACTCCATTCGGGAGGAATGATGCCACTTTTCCTGTCCGCCGGGGTGGCTCCTCCATCCAGGATTACCTCGGGATTGGCCACGATGATCGCTTCACGGGAGATCACGGGGTAACGTCCCAGCCTGGGATCCACACAATTTGTGGCACCCACCATTTCAAGGATCTCCGCCAGGAAGGTTCCCTGCCCGACACCATAAAGTTGCTTGAGCGAACCCGGTTCACGTCCCACCACATAGAGAACCCGCTTGCGAGGCAAGTCGGCCAGTTTCTGACGGATGTCCTGAAACTCGGAACTCATCGAGCCAATCAATTCGACCGCCTTTTCCGGAACCGAGAACACCTCCCCCAAGTAGTGAATCGAAGTATACATCTGCTCAATAGTCTCAACATCGCAGTAGTACACCTGGCATCCACGCGCGGCCAGGACATCACCGATCCTGGACTGCCCCTTAAACAAGGCCATCCAGTCTGGATTGAGGGCCAGTATCCTTTCCAGGTCCGCATCATGAAGCCCTCCCACCTTGGGCTTGGATTGCGCCTCGGGAGGAAACCGGCAGAAACGTGAAACTCCGACCACACGTTCCTCCTGGCCCAGGGAAAAAAGGATTTCGGTGATGCTCGGAACCTGGGAAATGGCCCGTTTGGGCGGTTCGCCACTCAAGGATGGTAGAGCGGCCAGCCAGAAGATGGCCATCATCCATCCCCATTTCGTCCAGTTCACCAGGAAGCCACACATCCGGGTAGACTCAAAACGCACGCCAACAGAACCGCCCCGCTGAGCTCACCTCATAACGGCCTTCACTCAGTGATTTCACACCCACTGGGGAGTTGGTCCGGTCCGGATTCATCCCTTCGGGCAAGACCACTTCCGCTGTAACACCTGATGGGATGGTAACTTCAAGTGTCAGCGTGGAGGGATCCCAATAGACCGAAACCAAACCTTTGGGAGTCATCGAATGACCAGAGACATAAGGCAACCCAGCTGCATTGGGGGCAATCCGGAGCCGGCCACCCCCTGGTTCAGTCACACGGATACCCAACAGGCATTCATGCATCCAGAGCAGAGGAACCGATCCCCAGCCATGCGATCCGGTTTCATCATTGGGCTGGGCATGATCGATCTCACCGTCTTTCAGGCCCAGATCCTCACGGCTGACCCAATACTCTGGAAGGGGACCTCCCAGGGGACCTTGGAGGACCAGGGGGGTCCGGTTACGTGGATGGCATGGAAGATAAGGTGCATAACGTTCCAGCAGATGGGCCACTGCCCGTTTACCAAATCCATTCTCAGTCAATGCCCGTAAGGCACGATGGCAGTAAGTGGGATTATTCCACCTGGAAACGCCTGGGGGAGGTGTCCCATCTGGTTCCGGGAAAACATAGTCAAGAGCGCTTCGTGCCTCCTCTGGTGAGAGCAACCTGGAGGTCACGGAAATGGTGTGAGAGGCCTGACTGAAACCACGTTCAGCGGATGGATCAGACGGATCATACCGGTCGCCCACATGGAGAGGCGTTCCACCTGAGGCAGGTATCACATGGTACTTCCTGAAGGCAGCGGTCATCTTGTCGATCATCAAGCGCCACCCGGCCGCCCGCTCGAAATCCCCAGCGGCTTCAGCAAGTTGGACGCTCCACCTCAAGCGTTCGATCACCCAGGGGGTAATCATGCCACTGGATTCATCGGGGCGCTCAGGACGCACGCTGACACGTATGTCACACAGCAGATGATTGGCGAGGAACAAGCCCTCCTCATCCACATGCGAAAGGATTGCATCCCAATAGCGGCAAAGGTTCTCCCAGTAGGTTTTCAGGAAGTCAACATCTCCTGTCCACATATAGTCATCATAGATGGCAGCTGCCCACTGCAGGCTCCAGTCATAGGAGGCCGGGTAACAGGGGTAGTTGCTGGGAGGAAATGGATGCACATGACCATCCGGCCCCTGGCTCTCCGCTACCGTGCGGATCAGAAAACGCCTCAGAAGGTGATCTCCATACCAGCGTTCGGCGATCTGCGCACGTGGACGGTCATCTTCGAGCCACTGTCCATCCTCGCGTCCCGGAGTGTCCACATAGGCATCGATCATCGTGACCTCTGAGTGGACCAGACAGAGGCGTACAATCTGGTTGATGCGTTCATCTCCGCATTCAAAACTTCCCACTGGCTGGATTGGGTATTGCGACTTCACGATTCCCGTCTTGTGGAGTGTGAGTTCCCCATCTTCTGGAAAGTGGATGTGCAGCGTCATCCAGCGGGCGGTACGTTCATCCGGTAGTTCAAGCGATTGGAATCCTTGACGAGAGATCATGCGGTCAGCATACCCCTTACCGACAACTCCCTCAGTATTCACCCAACCATCAGGAGTCACATGAACCTTGTTGTCATAAAGCGCGCGTGTGATCTCCCCATAACCAAAATCAATGATCACCCCTCCGGAATGGCTATCCATTTCAAGGAAGGGATAGCCATGCATGGGACAATGAAAATCGAAGGTGATGTAGAAAGACTCCCCGGCTTTTCCCTGAAGGGCCAGGGGAGAGCCCATCATCAATCCTTTGGCCTGGGTAGTAAGATGCTGATCCGGAATGCATTTTGCCAAACGGATACCTGCGGAAATGGAGTAGGGGCCCTCTCCGGCCTCTTTAGATTTGGTCAGGGTTCCCGCCGCCAGCACATCACCGGGAGTGACCGGTGTCTCCCGTTGCCCCGGTGTCTCCACATCCCTGGGACGGGCTGGCCAAGGCCCATCCTTCACCACATAGGCCGATCCCCACTGAGAGTCATCAAATGCTGTCGTGTGGATGCTTCCAGAAAGTTCCTTTCTTGCATCGAGGATCTGCGGATAACGGATCCTGGGGGCATCTCCAGCAATTCCAATCACCTGATCCTCATGCGGCAGGAACTGCGGAGCCTGAAGGCATTTCCAGGAGGCATCGGAACGAATCCAGCACCCCTCGAGATAAAGGCCTGCATGACGGTTGCCAGTCCTTTGAAAAGTGGTGATATCTCCCCAGTTGTGATGAAGAACCAGAACCACATTTTTCCCCGGTTTGAGCCAAGGACCGGCATTGACGACTTCACAGGTGATCTTCTCCTCATGGTACCGGGCCACTTTGCGCCGGAGCAAGTGACCATTTACCCAGATCATCGCATTGGAATCCGCGGCAAAATGGAGGGTCGCATCGGAGGGAATGGAGTCAAGAGAGACCACTTTACGAAAATAGGTAAACCGGTTTTTCGGAGCTGGTTCATCAGGATAAGTCCAAATCCAATCTGCCTGGTCGGAGCAAGAGAGACTGCTGATGGTGTCAGTTGCCAAAGCCATAGTACCGCCCTTTTATTTGGTTTCCATTTCGGGAGCAGCGCCTGCAAAGGGGTGCAGGATGATGATCCACAAGTTGCGTATTGTGAACCACAGAGGTCCTAAAAGGGAGTGGCAAACAAGCCCGTGAAATCTGGAATCAGAAAGCTCAGGTTGTAACCATGAAACCCAACAACCTGCCCGGGCATGATGAACGAGAGGTTCACACAGACTCCCGATGAGGATTCATCGACTTGATGGTTCGTCCTCACTTCCCGGACCTACGATTGCCAGAACAGGATGGTGGAGGTGTTGCCTGGCGATGGTCTGAATATCCTCTGGGACCACCGAATCCAGCATGGATGGGTATCGATCGATGAAATCAATGCCTAGTCCAAGGGAGTGGTATCTTGCGAGGAGATGGGCCTGGTCGGAACACCTTTCCTGGGACATCAGGAAGGTTCCCTTGAGGTAGGTCTTCGCACGTTGAATCTCATCCGGGTCGGGAAGGGTTTCCTTGAGGCGGTTTATCTCCTTGTCCAGGTGATACAGAATCTTGTCATGGTTCTGGCGTGTCGACATAAGCGAGATTCCGAAAAATCCCTGCCATTCCAGTGGTGGATATGAGGAGCCAATCTGGTAGACCAATCCTTCTTTCTCCCGGATCTCGGTGAATAACCGAGAGTCCATCGAACCGCCTACAATCGAGTCAAGCACTTTCCAGGCGGGGTATTCCGGATCGCGCAGCCCCGGCGTGGGGAAACCGTAGACCATACACTCTGCCTCGGTGGCCCTGTGCTCATAGACTTCATGGGTAGAACCACGTGTAGTGACCGAACGTGGAGGTTGAAGTGAGGCTGTATCTCCTCCGGGAAGGTCAGCCACCAGCCGGGCGATGCCATCACAAACGCTGTTCCGATCAACGTTGCCTACCACACCGACACTTAATGGAAATCCTTTGAAACGAGAGAAATAGGACTGCTTCACCTCATCCAAATCAAGGGAGACAACTGTCTCCTCAGTGCCGACTCCAGGATGACCATAGGGATGCCCTTCAAACAGTGTTCGTTGAAAGAGACGGTATGCCGAAGTATGGGGAGAATCCAGGTCCTCGCGGATTTCCTTGATGAGTATGTCTTTCTCAATCTGAAAATCCTCTTCGGGAAAGGAGGGCTCTGAGAGAATTTCCTTGACAATATCGATTGTTTCCTGCCAATAGGCTCCCGTGGTGTGAATCGTGATCGTGGCACGGTCCTTCTGAACATCTGTTGAGAAGGAGGCGCCAATTGACTCCAAGGCTACCGCGACCTCGAAATCATTCCTTGTTTTTGTCCCCCGGGAAAGCATCCGTAGCGCCAGGGTGGTCAATCCTGCCTTTTCGGGAGGTTCCTCTCGCGATCCCATGGGAAAGACCATCACCAGCGCGGTGATGTCATTTGCTTTGTTTGGACGGAACAGGACAGATCCCCCCCGTGGTAATGGAAGGATCTCAGTTTCCAGAACGAGGCGGGAGGTCATGGGAGATGATTCCTTCATGCTCTGTTCTCCGGGCGCACAAAGCCAAGAACCAGGTTCCCCTCCAGGCAAAAACGGTTGAAAGCATCCTGGACAATGTCCCCCGAAAGTGAACGTATCCGCTCTTCGTAATCGACCGCACTATCAAGCTTCCCATTTGCTGAATGACGTCCCAGCACTCCAGCCAGCGAGGAGTTCTTTTCCAGGTCAAACTGGTGAGAAGTCAACAGCATGGCCTTGGCGCGTTCGACCTCCCTATCCGGAATCGGTTCGGTACGGATCCGTGCAAGCTCCTCATCGATGATGTCCAAGGCCTCTTTTTCATCGTCCCCATCATAACAGGCTTCAATACCATAAAGGCCGATCCGGTCCAGAGTCCAGTAGAAGGATGAGATACTGGAACACAATCCGCTCCGTTCGGTGAGACGGTAGACCAGACGGCTGCTGCGTCCATCTCCCAGAATTGCGGAAATCAGATCCAATGCTGCCTCCTCACGGGTTCCCTGGATCGCCGGGGTTTTCATCCCCATGCAGAGATAGGTCTGCTGAACATCCTTGGAAATCTCGAATTGGGTTCTTCCGCCCTGGTTCAAATCGGGCAAAGGGGCATGATGGGGGGCCTCCGCCGGAGCCATTGCCTCCACCAATTGCCAGACCTTTTCCTTGATCCGGGGGGGCTCCACACTTCCGGAAACAGCAATATGAAGATTTCCAGGAACATAATTTCGTGCCCGGTAGTTCAGGAAATGATCTCGCCTGAACTCCGCCAGACTCTCGGGTGTTCCCAAAATGGAATGGTCGTATGGGGTTCCGGCAAAGACCCTGTTCAGGAACTCATCATAAAGCTTACCCAGAGGCGAATCTTCCTTGCGAGCAATCTCCTCCAGGATCACATTGCGTTCCCGCTCAATCTCTGAAGGGGGCAACTCCATGTTCAAAAGAGCATCTGTGAGGATCTCAAGCGCCAGACCGGCATGCTCGGAAGGAAGAACAACATAGTAGTGAGTGAAATCATAGGAGGTGGCAGCGTTGTTATACCCACCGAGAGATTTTATCTGCCGGTCCATGGTTCCCACTGGACGCGAGGGGGTTCCCTTGAAAAACAGGTGCTCCAGGAAATGGGAGATTCCTGTCTCATTCTCCCTCTCGTGAGAGCTCCCCGTGGCCACCCAGAGATCCACTGCCACTAATGGAACAGAATGGTTCTCCTTGATGAGCAGGGAGACTCCATTCGGAAGTATTTCCCTGTGGTAGGGGAGTAAGGGTGAGGTTCTTGGCGGATTCAACACCAGAAACTCAATGGTTACTGCGTTCCACCTTGTGCTGGGGGGGCGGCCGGCTGACCACCCGGCGGGGCCTGAACCGGAGCAGGAGCGGAAGATCCAGCAGCTCCGGGTGGTGGAGCCTCGGCGGGTTGAGAAGCAGTGGTTCCTGCTTGGCCTGTGGGACCACCAGCTGGTTGCTGGCCGGCGGGAGCGGATGAGCTGCTTGCTGCTCCGCCCATAAGATCCTCGACATCAGCCCCCACTCGTGTGGGAGGAACCATATCACGCAGGATGGTCAAGGCGAGGAAAGCGATTGCCAGCCAGGTGGTCCAACGTACAATTTCCTTGCTCTGGAGACCACCCAGCCAAGTCTCGCTCCCACCTCCTCCGAAGGCACCAGCCAGACCTCCTCCCCTTCCTTTCTGGATAAGGATCATCCCGATCAGAATGAGACAAACCAGCACAAAGACGATAGAGAAGAAGATCTGGATCATGAGTTCTTAGGCCCGGTCAGTCAGAGAGGTCAGGCCGGGCAATGCTCTTCCTTCAAGGAGTTCCAGGGAGGCACCGCCTCCGGTCGAAATGTGAGTTACCTTGTCGGCCAATCCGAATTTCTGGATGGCTGCCACCGAGTCGCCTCCTCCAATAATACTGACACAGGAGGAATCAGCGATGGCCTGGGCAACACTTCTGGTTCCCTCATCGAAGGGGGGAATCTCAAATACGCCCATGGGGCCATTCCAAACCACTGTCTTGGCCGAGGCAACAAGCTCACTGTAGGTTTTCCGTGTTTCAGGCCCGATGTCAAGGCCCATGAGATGATCAGGGATTTCGTTGACCACTTGTGTGGGAACACCTGATTCCAGCTTTTCCGCCACCACATGATCGGTGGGCAGCAGCATCTTGCACTTCCTGCTTTCCTCGGCATCGATCAGGATCTCCGAGGCCAAATCGAGCTTGTCATCCTCCACTTTTGATTTACCCACTTTGAGCCCCTTGCTCTTGAGCAGGGTAAAAGCCATCGCACCACCAATCAGCAACGTGTCCACTTGAGTGAGGAGCTTCTGAATGACCTTGATCTTGTCAGAAACCTTGGCACCGCCCAGGATGGCCACAAAGGGGCGCTCGGGATTGCTGGTCTTATTGACCAGGTATTCGATTTCCTTTTCAAGGAGAAATCCGGCCACTGCCGGCTGGAGGAATTCAGTAACCCTGGACACTGAGGCATGAGGCCTGTGCGCGGAGCCGAAGGCATCATTCACGAACAGGTCCCCCCACTCGGAAAGCTGCCTGGCAAATTCCTTACAGGAGTCATCCTTGGCGGTTTCTCCTTTATGGAAACGGACATTTTCCAGAACAAGAAGCTCACCCGGCTTGAGGGCCTCGACCGCTGTCCGGACAGAGTCACCCACACAGTCCTCCACAAATTGAACCGGTTTCCCGATCAGCTGCTGGAGACGTTCCGCCACGGGTTTCAAACTTGCGGAGGGGTCTATCTCTCCATCGGGACGTCCCAGGTGGGACATCAACACCGCACACCCACCTCCATCCAGGATGTAGTTGAGTGTCGGCAGCGCGGCACGAATCCGTGTGTCATCGGTTACCTTCCCCTCCTTCAGGGGAACATTGAAATCGACACGGACCAAAGCTCTTTTTCCCTGGAACGACACATCACGTATGGTCATCTTGTTCATGGCAGTAGTCTCCTCGGTCAGTCTTGGGGAGCGGCCATCAGACCGCTCCCCATCACATGCGGGTCAATTACACACCTTTTGCCTTAATCATATCGATCAGGTCGATCACACGGTTGGAGAAGCCCCACTCGTTGTCATACCACGAAAAGACCTTGGCAAGTTTCTTGTCGACGATCTTGGTGCAGCCGCCATCGAAGATCGAGGAGGCTGGATTCTTGAGGAAGTCGATGGAGACAAGCGGCTCATCACAATACTCGAGGATACCTTTGAGCTCACCCTCAGAGGCCGCTTTGATGGCCGCATTGATATCGGCCTCAGTGGCCTCGGTCTTGAGTTCAGCGACCAGATCGACCAATGAAACATCAAAGGTGGGGACACGGACGGCGCCACCTGTCAGTTTGCCCTTCAGATTGGGAAGTACCAGGCCGACCGCTTCAGCGGCACCGGTTTTGGTGGGGATCATTGACAACATGGTGGCACGTGCACGACGCAGATCATCATGGGGCAGATCGAGGATCCGCTGGTCATTGGTGTAGGAGTGAATCGTGGTCATGAGGCCACGTACGATTCCGAACTTCTCATCGAGGACCTTGGCGACCGGGGCCAGGCAGTTGGTGGTGCAAGAGGCATTACTGAGGATCTTGTCCTTGGCGGGATCATAGCTCTTGTCATTGACGCCCATGACGATGGTTTTGACTTCGCCTTTGGCAGGGGCGGAGATGATCACTCGCTTGGCACCGGCATCGAGGTGAGCCTTCGCCTTGTCAGAGGATGTGAAGCGTCCGGTGGACTCAATCACAATGTCCGCACCCAGGCTCTTCCACGGGAGCTCGGCCGGGTTCATGACCTTGAGGACCTTCATGGCGTCGCCGTTAATGACGATCGCGTCTTCCTTGACTTCAACCTTGCCGTCAAAAGTGCCATGGATCGAGTCATACTTGAAAAGATGACCGAGTGTCTTTGGATCGGTGACATCATTGACCGCCACGAAATCGATGTCAGCCTTCTGCGCCAGAGCCGCACGAACCACCAGACGTCCAATACGGCCAAAACCATTAATTCCTACTTTGATGCCCATTTTATTCCTCCTGATGTTTGCACGGACCCCAAGGGTAACCCTTGGGTGCCCGGGTTCTTCGATCTCACACTTGTAACTCCAGATTGGGACGAGAAGACTTCAGCAACCAGTCCTCAACAAGTGGAAGAAACAGAACGGAAGTATAATTGCTGGCACAACAGGGCGTCAATACGGGCCGGACTCAGCGGATCAGCCGAACACCACCAAAGCAGTGAAAAGGATCAACCACACGACATCCAGGAAGTGCCAGTACATGGCCGCATACCGGACACCGGGATAGGAAAGACTCCAATATCTCCCCTGAAAGGCTTTGATGGTAACAACGAAAAGATGAAACAATCCGCCAATCACGTGAGCCGCGTGGAGGCCGGTGAGGGTATAAAAAGTATAGGCATACAGATTCGCCGTGGGAGGAACCTGGGAGGCCAGGAGTCCTCTCCAATTCAGGATCTGACAAGCGAGAAAACCGCATCCCAGAATGGTAGTGATAACAAGAAACCCACACATCAGTTTCAGGGAATCGTTACGAACGGAGAAGACAGCACCCTGGATGGTGACACTTGAGATCAGAATTAGAAGGGTACTGAGCCATAACCCCGAGGGAAGACCGGGCATTCCCGGGGGCGGCCAGGATTCCGATTGGAACCGGATGACAAAATAACCTACCAGGCTGGCAGCGAAGAGAACTGAGAGGGAGAGAAGAAAGATCGCCATCCCCATTGTCCCTGTCTCGTTATCCATCCCCTCAGCGGGCATGACACCCTGTCTCTGGATCACGTACACCTCGCTTTCAGGGGGATGAGACTGGTTCATCGGGCCGGCATGTCTGGCGCATACCCCGGAATCAGGGTGTCCTGATAGTGACTGGTATCCACCAGTGCGAGGATCACGAAGAGCATGACAAAACAGAGAGAGGTGATAAAGACAATCGCGTTAAAGGGACGGTCGAAAGCAAGGTGCATGAAAAACAGGACCACTAGAGAACCTTTGAGCGTGGCAATCCCCATGGCAAGCATCAGGTTCATGTTTCCGAGGTCAAAATTGGTTGCCTTAACAGTGATGTAGGTCAGAACCATGAGGGCAGCCCAAACCACAAAGAGCAGCCAGAAGGGAACCACATGACCGACATGTTCCGTATGACCGGCAGCTGGAATCGTTTCTTGTGAATGAGCCATCTTGTTAGTCTCCTTCCCTGCTCCTAATGGATCAGATACAGCAATGGGAACAGATAAATCCAGATCAGGTCCACCAGGTGCCAATACAGCCCCACCAAGTCGACCGGCGTAAAGTATGTGGGGCCAAACTCTCCTCTTAAGGCACGTCGCAAGACCCAACCGATACAAGCCATTCCGGCGATGACGTGGAGTCCATGCAGGCCAGTCATCAGGAAATAAACGCTGAAGAAAGTTTGAACATTACGTGGGGCGTTCCCATAGATTCCATGACCGCCAGTATTCATGGCCAGGCCATCCGGTCCGAGCGCGGCGGGCAATATCTTGGACCTTTCCACGACAACTCCAGCGGGAGTGGTGGTGATAACGGTAGGAGTGGGAGAACCTGTATCCGCCCCTGCGAGCATGGCGGGTGTCAATGCGGGAACAGTAGCGGGATGGTCCGATGCCGCATCATCTGCTCCGGGTTCTTGGTGCCCCTCATGAACGGCTGGATTGTATTGCTTACCCCACAGAAGGCCATGCTCCCACTTCGCTTTGTACTCGACATATTTGATGCCTAAGAAACCGCAGGCACATAAGAGCGTGAGAACCAACAGGACTACCAGACCTTTTTGCTTTCCGATTTGAGCACAACGGACCGCCCATGCCATGGTGAGGCTGCTGAACAGGAGAACACAGGTATTGACCGCACCCCAGAACTTGTCGAGGAACTGGTGGGCGTAGATGAAAACCTCGGGGTGATTGGCACGATAGACCGAATAGGCACAGAAAAGGCCGCCAAAGAGCAGAACTTCGGTGGCCAGGAAGAGCCACATACCCAGTTTACCCGAATCAAACTGCTGGGAGAGCGATCCGAAATGGTGCTGCAGGTGCGGATTGTGAGTGTGATCCGTATGACCAGCTTGGGCGTGTTGGATATCGGCGTCCATATCTCAGGCTGCTCCTGCCTTGTTGATCTTGACATATCCTCCCACCTCCCGGTCGAAAACCAGATCCGAGAAGTCGTAGGGATCGCCCACCACTGGTTCCCTGTTGAAGTTTTCAACAGGTGGGGGGGAACTGGTCTGCCACTCCATACTGGCCCCTCCCCAGGGATTTGCCGGAGCCTTGGCTCCACGGACCAGAGAGTCGATGAGGTAGTAGGCAATGAGCAGGAAGGCCACCAACAGAAGATAAGTGCCGATGGTCGACCAGACATGGAGCGACTGGTATTGCTCTGAGTAATTGAAGTACCGCCTTGGCATCCCGTGGCTCCCTAACAGAAACTGGGTGAAGAAAGTCAGGTTGAAGCCGATGAACATGAGCAGGCAGGCGATTTGTCCAAGGGTGTCGTTGTACATTTTTCCAAACATCTTCGGCCACCAGTAATGCAGTCCTCCCAGGAATGCAATCACGGTTCCGCCGAACATGACATAGTGAAAATGGGCCACCACGAAGTAGGTGTCATGCAGGTGAACATCAGTCGCCAACGATCCGAGAAAAAGACCGGTCAGTCCCCCGATTCCAAACAGAAAGAGAAAGGAGAGGGCATACAGCATGGGAGTCTTCAAACTGATCGATCCCTTGTAGAGCGTAGCGGTCCAATTGAAAACTTTGATCGCCGAGGGGATGGCCACGCTGAAAGTGAGAGCGCTGAAAACCATGTTCATCAGCTTTGATTGTCCGCTGGTGAACATGTGGTGTCCCCACACCAGGAATCCGAAAACCGCGATGGCGATGCTGCTGTAGGCGATGAACTTGTAACTGAAGATGTGCTTGCGGCTGAAGACCGAGATCAGCTCGCTGATCACCCCCATGGCAGGCACGATCATGATGTAGACCGCCGGGTGAGAGTAAAACCAGAAGAAATGCTGGAACAGGACTGGATCCCCTCCCAAACCAGGGTCGAAAATGCCGACTCCAAGAGCCCGTTCCACAATCAGCAGCAGGAGTGTGATCCCAAGGACTGGTGTGGCCAGGATCTGGATGATGGCTGTGGAGTAGAGCGCCCACAGGAACAGAGGCATCTGAAACCACCCCATGCCGGGAGCACGGAGTTTGTGGATGGTCACAATGAAGTTGAGACCGGTAAAAATCGAGCTGAAACCGAGTATGAAAGCGCCAGTGGCGATCGGTATCACACCCCGGAAGGCGGTGGAGGTGCTGTAAGGAGTATAAAAGGTCCAGCCTGTGTCAAACCCGCCGAGAAGTAGCGAGAGGACCGCGAACAGAGCGCCGATGACCCACAGGTACCAACTGCACAGGTTCAATCTTGGGAAGGCGACATCCTTGGCTCCGATCATGATCGGAAGCACAAAATTGCCGATGGCGGCTGGAATACCGGGGATGATGAACAGAAAGATCATCATCGCTCCATGGAGGGTAAACATTTTGTTGTAGTTATCCGCCCCCATGATCGTCTGGGTCGGTGTGATGTGTTCGGTACGAACCAGAACTGCAGCCATGCCCCCCAGGAAAAAGGCACCGAGGATACACGCCAGGTACATGACGCCGATGCGTTTATGATCCACCGTGGTAAGCCAGGAAAGGATTCCTTTCTCAGCGGTCAGGTAATTTTCACCCTGGTGGATTTCAGGATGCGTAACCGCACCGGGATGGACAGTGGAGGTATGGGTGGCCATGAGTGGTTCTTTTCTCCCTTACTGCTTCAAAGTCTTTAGATATTCAATGATGGCCAGGATTTCCTCATCTTTGAGCTTGCCTTTGTATGTGGGCATGACTGGTTGATAACCGGCAACAACCTTGGCCTGGGGATTGAGAATCGATTCGCGGATGTAATTCTCATCGGCTTCCACAGTTGAACCATCCTTGAGCTGAACTGGATGACCAAAGAGGTTCTGGAAAGTGGGGCCCGTATTGGCCTTGCCATCCACGGAATGACACTGAGAGCAACCACGCCGTTTATAGAGCTCCGCACCAGCCTGGGCGGGAGGGAGGGTGGAGAGGAAATCCGAAGCGGTTTCCAGCCATTTCTCAAATTCCCCGGGCGGGTGGACCACTGCCTTGGTGATCATGTCCGAGTGACCCGTACCGCAGAACTCCGCGCAATAAACATCATACTCCCCCGGTTCAGTGGCATTGAACCAGGCCTTGTGATACCGGCCAGGCACCACATCCATTTTCATCCGGAAAGCGGGGATGTAGAGACTGTGGATGACATCCTGGGAAGTCAGGATGAGGCGGATTGGACGATCGACGGGAACATGCAGTGATTCATCGGTATAGCCGTTGGGATAAGTGAACATCCATTTCCATTTCATCCCGGTCACATTGATCTCATAGGCATTTTCCGGAGGATTGGCCATGTTCATGAAGCCGGTGAAACCCATGTAAAAAATGACGCAGACCAGGATGAGGGGGATAACTGTCCAGGTCACCTCCAGAAAGGTGTTGTGCGCGGGACTGGGCTCAGGCCCCTGCCCTTCCCGCTGACGGTATTTCAGGACGAAATAAACCATGAGGAGAACGATGAGGAGGAAGAAGAAAATCGAAAGGTACAGGATAAAATGAAAGACCTTGTCGACATCTTGAGCATAGGTGGAGCGTTGGGCTGGAAGCCAGAAAGAGTCACCGGTCTGGCTGCGCACTGTCTGAAAGAATGATCCGAGGAAGTGACTGGAGTAAATCAAGATGGTTGCCCCTCGATATTGGCCGTGCTGACTGGCGGATGGGCCTCACGCCGCCAGAAATGGATCAGGAGAAAAACGATTCCGGCCAGGGTCAGAAGGCCGAACAAACGAGCCAGGGTGAGGGCTGCGACGGTATAACGCCCCTCGGTGGCATCATAATGAAAACAGAACAGGATCAGCCGGTCGAGTGTACTGGTAACCTTTCCCTCAGCCGCTTCCACCAGAGAAAGGCGTATGGTTTCCGGCTCATACACGATTCCATAAATATAGCGGCTGACCTTACCTACGGGTGACAGCATCATAAGCACCGCGGCATGCATGTATTCCTGACGTTCATCATTGTATTTGAAACCAAAACCCACCGAATCCGTCAGGGCCTTGATCTCCTCCTGCCGGCCAGTCAGAAAGTGCCAGCCAGTGGCCGCTTCTGCACGCCCAAGTTCACGGAGATAATTCTGCTTTTTGTTCTTAGCCAGGATGGGTGTCTCCCCGGGATCGAAACTGACTGTAATAATTTCAAACTCTTTCCCGGGGGTCCAAGCCATTTCCTTGAGGGCTTCGAGGAGTCCATTCATCTGGAGACCGCAGAGCATCGGGCAGCCAAAGTAGTTGAGTGTCAACAGCACAGGACGTTTCCCATCGAAGAATTGCCGCAATTTGACTGGATTCCCTCTTTCATCAAGAAACTCCAGATCGAGCGGGATGTTTGTTCCCAGCTTCTCAGTAACTCCAACACCTTCGAGCTCAGGTGGAACCGGTCCAGCGAGCTGTGCCGGAACAAGGGGTACCCATCCCCAGGCTACCAGGATCAGACCGCTTATCAGCCGGAATAAAAAGTTCATAGGAGCAAGTTTCTTCATGGTGTTGCCGATCTCAAGTTCGAAGAGGCAGGCGCGGGTTTCTGATGGGCTTCGCTGACAATGATTTTCATGGCCTGATCAATAGGGATGGAAACCACCCCACTCGCTTTATTGATCCAGCGATAGGCATTCAGGTTTTCCATCTGTTTAGCCCGTAGGGAGGCGAGTTCCTCAGGAACCTCACTGAGAACTTTTCGTTCGAACTCTTTTCTTTCCACAGTATAGAAAAGCGCCTGCAGCGCCACAATGATCACAAACAGCAGGACAGTCCCGATAAAACCGACCAGTACGGTACGAGAACTGCTTGGGTCCGGATTTACTGTCATGGCGCTACTTTCTCATGCATTCTCGAAGAAGAGTGATTCTCCGATGCGCGGGTCGCGCTCGGGCACCAATGAGGAATCACGCAGCCATTGAACCAGGCCAGCCACGAAAATCCCTGCAAGACCAACAAAAACAGTCAGGTCCAGAAAGGAGAAGCCCACCAATCCTTCGGAGGCACCCTCCACCCCCCACCCATACTCGGGCATGGCAAGCCAGTAAAGATCAAACCAGTGCATGACCAGGATCCATATCCCCCAGGGCATCAGGAGATGAATCCGCCGCTTGGGGTAGCGTGAGATCAGACCTATGAATGGAATGATAAAATGTCCAAAAAGGAGCACCAGGCTCATACCAGTCCACTGGCCCGTCATACGACGGTGATACCAGCCGGTTTCTTCAGGCAGATGCGCATACCAGATCAGCAGGAACTGCGAAAAGGCAATGTAGGCCCAGAAGACGGTGAAGGCAAACATGAACTTACCGATGTCGTGGTAATGTTCGGCGGTCACACAGTGTTGCAGGCGTCCCGATTTTTGAATCAGGAAAAAAACCACGGGTAAAAGAGCCATGAATCCAAGGATGCTTCCCGCGAAGAAATAGACTCCATAAATGGTGCTGAACCAGTGGGGATCACGCGACATGAGGAAATCAAAAGCGGCGAAGGTGACGGTCAGTGCAAAGAGCAGCATTCCCGGTGCGCTCCAACGCTCCATCCGCAAGGAGAGTTGAGTGTTGGCCTCCGGATCGGCAGTCGCATCCTGCTCCTGGGAACGTCTGAGAAGGAAGTACGACCATCCTCCCCACACCGCAAAATAAAAAAGGCAGCGAAGAATGAAGAAGGGGATATTCAGGTAAGGCTGTTTCCATTGCAGCAGGGTATCCTGAGCCACTAACTCGGCACGGGTCCAGGGATAAAGGTGCTGCATTCCAAGCAGTATGGGAATAAAAAGAATCAGGAGGATGACTGTGTTAGCGGCGACTCCCTCGGCGATCCTGCGAACCACCACACTCCAACCCGCGCGTGAAAGGTGCTGAACCAGCACAAAGAACAAGGCTCCCAGCGAAAGACTCAGGAAGAAACAGAAATTCACCAGGTAAGAGTGGTAGAAGCGCTTGATCCCATCTTCGACCATGACAGCCCCCAGCAGGCTGAGGGCCAGCGCAACCACACCAATCCCGCTGGCATAACGGAAGAGCCAGGGGGCAAGGTCGCCAAGACGCCGATTGTCCAGGGATGGATCATGTTTCATCAGGGCATCTCCCCCCGCCGGTCAGCAGGCACATCCTCGATACGCGCATTCTGACTGCGTTCAAGGGCACGGATGTAGGCCACTATGGCCCAACGGTCCTCCACCTTGATCTGGTCTCCATAGGCCGGCATGGTACGAATTCCATTGGTAATTGTATTGAAAATGTGTCCATCCTCGCGATCTTTCACCACCTGATCATGCATCGAGAGAGGGGCAACCCAGGTTCCCTCCTGGAGCCGTTCGGCACGGACCGCGACGGGTCCTGAACCATAACCATCCATGCCGTGGCATTGTGCGCAATAGATATTGAATCTTTGCTGGCCCCTGGAAAGGAGTGCCTCAGTGAGCGGTAACGCATTCGTTTTAGCCCATTGACCATTGATCAGGCCACGATGAAGGTGGCTGTCGATCATCCCTTCTCCACGTGCAACTGTACCAGGAACTTGCGGGCGCATCGCACGTCCATCCGCGAAGAGCGGATTCACCGACTGTGTCCGAAACTTGGGTTGCTGGTCCATATCCCAGATCAGCTGCAACCGTGTGACCTCGGAGGTTCTCGACCGTGCACGGGCAATCAGCGCAGGCGGAATCAATGACAGTGTCAGGATGATTGTCATCACGAGAACCACATATTTTTTCAGAAGGTGTGGGATCGCCGCACTGGCTGGTTCCTCGACCAGTTCGATCATGGAGGGTTGTGTTTCCTCAAGCAGATTGCGTGTCTGCTCAATGGAAAACCTGGGATCGCGGGCTTCGATACTGATGTAGAAGCGGTCGGTGGTCATCCGCTGATTGAATCGTTTGCTGTTGAAAACGCCATGGTAGAGCCTTGGCAGTCCATTCAGGGCAAGCATTCCGAAGACCGCGCCGAAGGCACTGAAGAGGATGGTCAACTCGAAGGTGACTGGAATGAAAGCCGGAAGGCTGAACATCGGCTTCCCCGAAATGATGACGGGGTAATAGATCGAGCTGGTCCACCACTGGAGCAGAAGCCCTGTGGCACAGCCGGTGATCCCGCAACAGAGGACAATCAGTGGGAGGATGGTCCTGCGGATACCCATCGCCTCGTCGATACCGTGTACCGGGAATGGGGTATGGGTGTCCCAATACCTGTAACCGGCATCACGGACTTTTGCGGAGGCCTCCAGGAGCTGGTCGGTGGTTTCATATTCAGCCAGCAGGCCGAATACCTTCATCTGCGGCTGATCGCTGGATTGGATTTCTGGAGAATGTACGTGATCCATACCGAGTTCTCCGCTCACTTGGCCTGCTCGTCGTGTTGATGAGGGATCTCGCCCCAGTATTGTCCATGACCATGGTGCGGTCCATGCTCCAATCCCGCCTTGGGCAGGATACTCTTGACCTCTGCCATGGCCACAATGGGG
This sequence comes from uncultured bacterium, assembly GCA_964481775.1. Classification (GTDB taxonomy): domain Bacteria; phylum Hinthialibacterota; class Hinthialibacteria; order OLB16; family OLB16; genus OLB16. Next base: position 19,424 of record CAYZUX010000081.1, read on the forward strand.
AGGTATCGGCAGAAGAGCAGGAAGAGCATGAAGAACAACCCGAAGCTACCCATGAAGGTGAGGACATCGATGAGGGTTGGACGGTAGTAGCCCCAACTGGAGGGGAGAAAATCCCGGCTGAGCGAGGAAACCACGATCACAAAACGCTCGAACCACATGCCGACATTCACAAGGATGCAGGCAATCATCATCACCGGGATGCTGATCCGGCACCATTTGAACCAGAACACCTGGGGAACCAGAACATTGCAGCTGACCATGGTCCAATAAGCCCAGGCATAGGGTCCCAGTGCGCGGTTGACAAAAACAAAGGCCTCGGTTGGATTACCGCTGTACCAGGCGGTGAAGAACTCGATGGAGTAGGCATAACCGACCATCATGCCGGTTACGAGGATGATCTTGTTCATGTTCTCCAGGTGACGCATGGTGATAATGTTCTTGAGTCCAAAAAGCTGACGGGCCGGAACCGCCAGTGTGACCACCATGGCAAAGCCGCTGAAGATCGCACCCGCCACAAAGTAAGGCGGGAAGATGGTGGTATGCCAGCCCGGAATGATGGAGACCGCGAAGTCGAAACTCACGATGCTGTGGACACTGAGAACCAGCGGTGTCGCCAACGCGGCAAGCAGCAGATAGGCCACCTCATAACGATGCCACTGACGGCTCGATCCACGCCACCCCAGACTGAATATCCCATAGGCGATCTGGCGGATACGTGACTTGGCACGGTCGCGGAAAGTGGCCAGGTCAGGAAGCATGCCGACATACCAGAAGAGCATCGAGGTGATCATGTAGGTGTTCACCGCGAAGACATCCCACAGGAGGGGACTTCGGAATTGTGGCCAGAGATTCAGATAGTTCGGAATCGGAAAAAGCCAGTAAGCAAACCAGATGCGTCCGATGTGGATTCCGGGAAAAATGGCCGCACAGATCACCGCGAAAATGGTCATCGCCTCAGCGAAGCGGTTGATACTGGTCCTCCACTTCTGGCGGAACAGGAACAGAATGGCGGATATCAGGGTACCCGCATGACCAATACCAACCCAGAACACGAAGTTAACGATCGCCCATCCCCAAGCCACCGGAACTTGGATACCCCAGACGCCGGTTCCCTCCCAGATCAGATAGCCGATCATCATGTGGAGGATAACAACAAAAACCACCGAGATAGCCATGGCGACATACCAGGCTTTGGGTGGACGCGGGGTCTCCGAGACCTGGCTGACTGTTTCGGTAAAAGTTCCAAAATCGGGCTCATCCGTGATCAGGAGAGCACGATTACGGGGGTCATTGGCGGTGTTGTCTATTTCACGAATGGCCGCTAGGTTCATGGACCATAGCCTCCGTGAGTTCTGGATTCGGGTTGCGGACACGTGCCAGGTGCGCGGTCCGCGGAGCCACGTTCAATTCCTCCAGCATAAGATAGGAACGAGGATCCTTGTGGAGTTTCGCCACACGGCTATTGGGATCATTCAGATCGCCAAAGATAATCGCTTCGGTCGGACAGGCCACCTGGCAGGCGGTACGGATCTCGCCATCCTGGATGGGACGGCTTTCATTCCTGGCCGCGATTTTCACCCGTTGGATACGCTGTACACAGTAGGTGCACTTTTCCATCACACCACGAGAACGCACCGTGACCTCGGGATTAAAGACCATTTTTTCGGTAGCGCTGTAGTGCCCATTGTAATGAAAGAAGTTGAAACGGCGGACCTTATATGGGCAGTTATTTGAACAGTAGCGTGTTCCCACACAACGGTTGTAGACCATCACATTGAGTCCATCATGGTCATGGACAGTCGCGCCTACCGGGCACACCTGTTCGCAAGGGGCATTCTCGCAGTGGACGCAAGCCACCGGCTGGTAAGCAACTTCCGGGGCTTCCGGTTCACCTTTGAAGTAACGGTCCACACGGATCCAGTGCATCTCACGTTGACGCGAAACCTGTTCCTTACCCACCACCGGGATGTTGTTCTCGGCCTGGCAGGAAATGACACAGGCATTACAGCCGATACATTTCTGTAGGTCGATGGCAAGTCCCCACTTCTGTCCCTCGTAGGCATAGGGTTGCCAGAGTGGGATGAAATCCGGCTTGTGTACCACGTGCTTGGCGAAGTCGGCGTGGTGTTTGTACTCTTCGAGGGTGGCCTCACGGACCAGCGTGCCAGTGCGTTCGGCACGCCCTTTCATGCCAATCGTGTCAATCGCATGATGATCCATGGTACAGGCGAGGAGATGTTTCGAGCCGGTTGACTCGATGGTCAAACCAGTATCGATGTCCATGGCCTGGGTGTGACGCAACCGGTAGGTATCAAACCCCACACCGTTTCCTACCCTGCCCGCGGCGGTACGGCCATAACCGAGGTAAAGGGTCACTGAGTTAAGCGCATGACCAGGAAGCAGATATGCCGCCATTTCGATCTCGGAATCGCGCAGTTTGAGCCGTACGAGGTCCCCTTGTTCGATCCCCAGTTCCCGGGCGGTGGCGGGTGAAAGAAGCGCGGCATTATCCCAGGTAAGCTTGGTCATGAAGTCAGGAAGTTCCTGGAGCCACCCGTTGTTGGCAAAGCGTCCATCATGGATCGATGGGTGACGTACAAAGACAGCCTCCAGATTAGCGGGTGAAAGATCTGGCGTCAGAAAAGGTGTCTGGGTCAGGCGCTGGACCAGTGGTTCAGTCTTGGGCGCAGATTGCAGAACTGGGAATTGTGTCCCCTCCTGGATCCCATTGTTGAGGAACATCCTCCAGGCAGTCTCCGGATCGGTGCCCGGAAGCAGTGGGAGGACTGTTTCCCTGACCAGTTCATATCCTGCCCTGGGAGTATCTTCCGACATCAGGGAAAGAAACTCGATGACACCCTTGCCATCATAGAGGGGACGAATCAATGGCTGTGCGGCACAGATAGTGCCATCCCAGGCTCGTCCATCTCCCCAGGATTCGAGATAGTGCGCACGGGGAACATGCCAGGTAC
>CAYZUX010000082.1:0-21912 GCA_964481775.1 uncultured bacterium
TCAGAGAAGCCTCGTTTCCCTGACTTGATAGCGTGGATCACGGAAGTGACCAAAGGGAAGCCTGCTGCAGAGGCAGAACGGATCATCCAATGTGTCTTTTCCCACCTTGCCGGGCGGACAGCGGAGGAGGAATTCCAGGAGGCCAGCAAGAAACTTAAAGAAGTGGAGTGGCTTCCAGCCCGTGGAAAGGAAGATCGCTGGTATCGTCCCGCCGAAGTGTGCGCGGTTTTTCAAGATTATCTGTTCGAATCTCAGGCGCTCTTCCTCGACCTTCCACGTGAGGTTCAGAACCGGAGTACCCATCTTCTCGGTGCCCTCTCCCTCAAGACGAACCCCGAGCCCCGACTGGTCGTCAATCACTTGCTTCATTCCTCCGAGATTAAGAAATCCGTAAACGTCCAAGTCTATCAGTTCTTGGAAAACAATGTTTCGGATCCCGCTTTGAGCCAGCTTAGAGGTAAGGCGTGTCTACTGACTCCGGATGGTACGTATGTTGAGCCAAGCCACTGTTTTTGGGGAGAACACGGGTTCGGGCGATGGCGCTTCCGATTGGGACCGGATTTTCGGACCTATCCCAAGCTCCTCGACACTCTGGGTGTCAGAGAGGCTCCGACCTGGAAAGATGCCATAGATGTGTCGAAAGAGATTTCCGCGGAGTTTGCCCATGGGCACACTCGACTCAGTGACGACGCAAAAGATGTCTATTACCGGTGCTGGGTGATGTTGGATGAAGCGCTGCGAAAAGAGGGAGGCGTTAGACCCGAGATAGAATCTCTTTCCGAATCCAGGGTAATCCTTTCGCCGCAGGGCATCCTCTATGAGCCGGAGAGGATATTTTTCGAGGACCATGCGGGCCTTGCGGGGAAGTTCGGCGACTACCTGAGAAACCATATCATCCCCCGAGATCAGAACACTTGGCGGGCGATGGCAGTTGCCGGGGTCCGCCGTCTCTCGGAGGTAGTGAATACCCAGCTCGCGGAGTGCACAGATCCGGTGGACGATAACTCTCTGCGGGATCTGCTGATGGAAAGAGAGACCCAGATACGGCGCATCGTTGATATCGAGGAAGATCAATCACAGGGATTCGACTGTTCGTGGCTTGGACGCTGCAAAGTGAGGGGATCGTCTCTCCTGAAAGTAATCCACGAGTTCATCGGGTTCGGGAAATCCAGGGTTAGCGAACCCGAGGATGTACGCGCTCTCTTCGTCAAAGATGAAGAGACCTTGTATGTCATGATGAGAGACGGCGAATATCCCTGGCCCTCTATCGCACGCGAGATCGCTTCCGTGTTGTGCCCTGATTCAGAACCTGGTCGAATCGCCTCCGCTATCAAGGAAGTTCTTTCCGCCAAGAGCGAAACGGAGGCGCGCCAGAGCCTTGATGAGCTCGGCTTTGCCTCACTCGACAAAGGCAAAGAGGCCGAGATTGTGGAAGGGGAGGTAATCCCGTCCTTGGGGGGTGAAACCTCGATTCCCTCAGAGGGAGGGGAGGGATCGCAAATGGATGTCGAAGAAGCAATCGCCGCCTTATTGGGATCTGGAGCTCCCACGCCCACGCCACTTCCCCCGGGTCTTGCGGGTCAAGAACCAGCGAGACCTGGTGGGGCCGCATCTGGGAAGGGACAAGAAAAGGACCAAAGGCCTCAAGTCGGGACAGGGGGGGATGGTCACCCTGGACCTGATGGAAAAGGAACCAAGAGGGAAGGAGACTCACGCCCGGGCTATGCGGTTCTCAGAAGCTATGTCATGCCGGAACGCGAAGACGATGGCGTCGGAACCGACGGAGAGGCGCATGAAAGGAGAAGCGAAGTTGATCAGGCGGGGATAGATCGCGTGATGGAGTTCGAACGCGACCATGGCCGGAATCCAGAGGAGATGCCTCCCAAACACAAAGGATACGATATTGAGTCAATCAGCGGGGAGGGCGAAATCGAACGCTATATCGAGGTGAAATCCCTCTCAGGAGCCTGGAACGGGGCCGATGCGGGTTTGACGAGGCCGCAGTTCGATAGGGCCACGCTTGAGCGTGATCGATACTGGTTGTATGTGGTGGAACGGGCCCCCGAGGACGACTTCCGGATTTACTGCATTCAGGACCCGGCCGGGAAAGCCAATCGTTTCATGTTCGACCCTGGTTGGATCCAGGTGGCGGAAGAAGCGGGTGATTCTAATGAAGGGGCCCCCGTCCCATGAATCTCAAGAAGGCCATTCTTTCCTTGTTGGGGCGTGACGCGCTCAAGCAGATCGTAGAGGATCTGGAAATCGAGGGTGTTGATCGCCGGAGTGTCGAAGATATGGTCACCACTCTGTCTCGATCACGCCGGGCAACTCCAGAGGTTTTACTCGAAGCCCTGTTTGAGGGAGAGGTCAAGCAGGTATGTGAGTTGGTCGGAGTTCCGAACACCGGGCGCAGAGGTGAACTGGTGAAGCGCCTCCTGGCGCACCATTGGAAGAAGACTGGGGCTCAGAGTAGGGGCCGCAATCGGGAGATATCACGGTCTGTCCCAAAGGCGGACCGAAAGAATCAGCAACGGGGAAGGAAACGAACCATGGCAAGTGAGGAGTTGAGGGTGGAATCCGGGCACACTGAGGATGCACTTCAGGCACCTTTCGAGGAACCGATCCGTTTGCCAGAACCACCACCGGGGATGATGAGGGTCACGCGGACTGAGCTGGTTTGGCCGGGGAAGTACAACGAGGATGGCACTCTCAAGGAAGTTCCGCGAGTTAATCTGCCGTTCCAGGTGATCGAGCGGGTCAACGAAAGCCGCGCTACCCGAGAGGCGAAGAAGGACCGCTATCCAACCCTCTTCGACATCTGGGAGCGCTCGGAGGGTGATACCTTTGAAACCGGTTGGCGCAACAAACTGATCTGGGGGGACAACCTGCTGGTCATGGGCTCCCTCCTCGAACAATTCGCCGGCAAGATCGATCTGATCTACATCGACCCCCCATTTGCAACTGGCGCCGACTTTTCCTTTACCGCGCCGGTTGGTGAGGCTGGTGACGAGGTTCTTAAGGAACAGTCAGTTATTGAAGAGAAGGCGTACAGAGATACGTGGGGACGTGGCTCAGCTTCGTTCATCCAAATGCTCCGTCTCCGGTTATTGCTCATGCGCGAATTACTCTCAGAGGATGGCAGCATTTTCGTGCATATCGGTGCAGAAGTAAGTCATTGGATTAGGTCTGCGATTGAGGATGTATTCGGTTTGGAGAACCTCAGGAACGAAATCATCTTACCGGGGCGGGCAGTCAAGAATCTTCAGCAGCAGTTTGAGCAGATTTCCCGCCTCCAAATCAGGCATGATGTCCTTCTTTGGAGTTCAAAGTCACAACAAACCCGATACCGCCCCCACTGGATTGAGAAGCACGATGCGGGCAATCCGGAAGGACATTGGCATCACGCATGGAGTACCGCTGATCGCCCAACGATGCGATACGAACTACTCGGATTTACACCCACCTCCGGTCAATGGGTTTGGTCAAAGGATCGTTCGAATAAGGCCGTTGCCAATTATAAGCGATTTCTTGAGGAGGCTGGCGGCAGAACTCTAGCAGAATATTGGCGCGACACTGGTTCCAAACTTGAGTTCATTAGACCCGATCCAAAGGACGGGAAGCCGCAGTACTGGCGTGCTCCTGCTGAAAACAGAATTGCCGACACTGTGTGGGCTGGCATTCCGATTTACAGTGCTTCACAAGGATACCCAACTGAAAAGAATGAACGGTTTATTGAGGAGGTCTTGGAACTGGCTTCGGATGAAGGCGACCTCGTTGCCGATTTCTTCTGCGGCTCTGGGACGGCGCTGGCGGTTGCCGAGAGGCTAGGTCGAAGGTGGATTGGCTGTGATCTCGGCAGGTGGGGCATTCACGTCACCCGCAAGCGCCTCCTTGGAATTGAGAACTGCAAGCCCTTCGAGGTGCTGAACCTTGGGAAATACGAACGGCAATACTGGCAGGGCGCTACCTTTGGAAAGGGGAAAGATGCCCCCTTGGTCGAACAGGCGCTCTATGAGTATCTCGCCTTCATTCTCAGACTCTATGGCGGTCAGCCGGTTCCGGGACTCGCGCACCTGCATGGCAAACGCGGACGGGCCATGATCCATATCGGGGCGGTTGATGCGCCGGTGACGATTGACGAAATCACACAGGCCCTTGAGGAATGCGCGCGGCTTAAGCAGCCTGAACTGCATGTCTTGGGGTGGGAATGGGAAATGGGCTTGGCCGGGCCGAACAACGAATACCGTAAAGGGGGGCTGATGCAGGAGGTCGCCCGTGAGAAGGGAATCAAACTTCTACTCTTTCAGATTCCTCGCGAGGTCATGGAACAGCAGGCGGTGGATAAGGGGGACATCCAGTTCTTTGAACTGGCCTACCTCGACCTCGAAATCAAGACCCTCAAAAACCGCGCCGTTCAAATCAAACTCACCGATTTTGTCATCCCTAACACCGAACTGATCCCGGAGGAGGTCCGGAAGAAAATCCGGAAATGGTCGGATTACATCGACTACTGGTCGGTCGACTGGGACTTTCAGAACGACACCTTCATGCAAGGCTGGGTGGCCTACCGGACTCGGAAAGACCGGACACTCTCCCTCACCTCAGACACCCACACCTACGAAAAATCCGGTAAGTACAGGATCCTGGTCAAGGTCATCGACATCTTCGGTAACGACACATCCCAGGCGCACACTGTGGAGGTGCGGTGAATATGCCCAAGAGCGTCATTGCCTATGACAAAGACCTCCCGGAGATCCCTGGTCGTTGTCCCTGGGAGAAACCTACCTCGTTCCTCGTCAAAGACCCCAAAGCCCCCACCGGGTGGCGGGAGGATGACTCGGGCCGTCGGCCAAGCACCCTGTTGCTCGTTTCAAAGATCCGTACCGCTGTTGACCACTGGCGGGAGGAAGGATACCCAGGGGCCTCTGAGGTAAGTCTTCGTCTCTTTGAGTACTGGTTCGATGAGGATCACGAAGTTCCGGGCTTTCCTGTTCCCTTCCGGTACCACTTCTGCCAGAGGGAAGCGATGGAAACCCTCGTCTGGTTGGTTGAGATTGCAGGCCTCCTCGATACAAAGGTCCTTATAGAGCGGTACGCCAAGGTTTTTCAATCTGGGCTTTTCTCGAAAAGCATTGAGTTCCAGACGACCATGGACGGCCGGAGGCAGGTGTGTCGATACGTTCCTGAATTGGAGGCAGAAGGCATTCAGGATTTGCCTCCGGAAGACCTCCGGAGATACGCCTTCAAGATGGCCACTGGGTCTGGCAAGACGTGGGTGATGGCAATGGCTATCGTCTGGTCCTACTTCCACAAGAAGAAGGTACCCGGATCGGAACTCTCCACCAATTTCCTCATTGTCGCTCCCAATGTCATCGTATATCAACGGCTGGAGAAGGATTTTGCGAACAATCGGATCTTTTATGAGATTCCCCTGATCCCACCTGAATGGCGCGGTGGATTCTCCCAGAAGGTTATCCTTCGAGGTGAAGCGGCTGAACCAGATCCTTCAGGGAATCTCTTTCTAACCAATATCCACCAACTCTATGAGTCGCGGGAGCAGGTGTGGACGCCGCAGAATGCGGTCGAGGCTTTGCTGGGGAAGAAGCCTGCGAAGGATCTTGCCTCGCATCAGCGGACCATGCTTGAGCGGATCAAGACTCTGAAAGACCTGGTGGTCCTTAATGACGAGGCCCACCACGTTCACGACGAAGACTTGAAGTGGAGCCAATCCCTGCTGTCGATTCACAAAGTGCTACCCAAAGGTCTTGCCCTTTGGCTCGATTTCTCCGCCACGCCGAAGGATCAGAATGGCATGTACTTCCCCTGGACGGTTTGCGACTACCCGTTGGCGCAAGCGGTAGAGGATCGGATCGTCAAAGCCCCGATCATTGTAACGAAAGAGGATGATCAGAAGCATCCAGCCCAGGATCCCGATCATGTAACCAAGGAAAACGTCACCGAGAGGTACGGCTATTGGCTGAGTTCCGCAGTGAACCGCTGGAAGGACCACTGGAGCGTCTACAAGAGACTTGGAACCAAGCCGGTGCTTTTTGTCATGGCCGAAAAGAATGCATACGCTGATGTGATCGGCGAATACCTGTGGAAGACAAAAGAATTCGGATTCAAGGAATCGGAGATCCTTGTGATCCACACCGATGAAGCGGGAGAGATCACAAAGAAAGACCTGGAGAAGGCACGGGAAGTGGCGCGGGACATCGACCTGGCCTCGAACAAGATCAAGGCGATTGTCAGTGTGATGATGCTTCGCGAGGGATGGGATGTCCGCAATGTAACGGTGGTGCTCGGATTGCGTCCCTTTACCGCAAAGGCGGAGATTCTGCCGGAGCAAGTCATCGGGCGTGGCCTGAGACAGATGATGCAAATTAGCCCAGACCGGACACAGACCCTTGAGGTTCTTGGGACACGCAACCTTCTGAACCTACTGCGCTCTCAGCTCGAAGCCGAAGGGGTTGGTGTTACCACAACGAAGACCGATCCCCCGAAGCCGGTGATCATCGAGGCTGTTCGGGAGCGAGCTGCTTTCGATATTGCGATTCCAATCACCAAACCTCGATTGGTCCATGACATCCGCAAGGTCTCAGAACTTAACCTGGAGGATCTTGATCCGATTTATGACCAGGACGAACTCGCGGAGGTCTTTCGAATCAAGTTGAAGCTCGAATTCGCAACCACAGCAACAGAGGTGCACCAGGCGGAGATTGGCTCGGCGAATCTGGCATCGTCTCAGGATCTGTTGGGATCGATTGCCACCAAAGTGGTTGATCGAGCCAAACTGCCGAATCGCTTTGCCGAGATTTACCCCATCATCCGAGGGTATGTTGGAAGACGATGCTTCGGTAAGGAGATTGACCTGGAAGCGGAAGTAACGCGGTCCCATCTTTCTCGGCTGGAAATGCAGGAGGGTATCGCCAGGTACCTTGCCCGGAAGATCTCCTCCCTCACGATAGAACGGCGGGAGATTGAGTTCGAAAAAGCCCACTTTAGACTGTCCGAAACCAGGCCATTCAGTTGGAGGCGAAACCTGCCCCCTCTCGTCGCAAACAAGACCGTTTTCAATTACGTGGCCACGTACAATGATTTCGAGCGCCAATTTGCTGAGTTCCTTGACCGTGCCAGTGATGTTCTACGATTCGCATCACTCGGAACTACTGAACAGGGAGAATCAGGAACCCAGTTCCGAGTGGATTACATCAAACCCAGCGGAGCCATCGGCTTCTATCACCCCGATTGGGTAGTCGTGCAGAGAGTGGGGAAGGAGGAGATCCATTGGATCATTGAAACCAAGGGACGTGTGTGGGAAGGAACCAGCGCAAAGGATGAAGCAATTCAAGATTGGTGTGAACGGATCACGCAAAGCACAAACCGGAGGTGGAGGTATATGCGCGTGAACCAAGCCACCTTCGATGGCCGAGGAGCGAGAACCCTGGAAGAGGTACTGACAAGGGAGGACAATCGACATTCCATGTTCTAGGCGGGTGAGGGAAGTGGATCTGGGGCCACGAGAGGGTCTCGCACCTCTCTGACCTGGAATCAGGCAGGAGTGCTTTCGGGGACTCATAGTAAAGCCCTGATTCTGTCTCTTCGTGAGTAGGGGAATCGGGTTTTTGGAGAGGCTTAGCGCCAACTTGTAAGGGAAACTGGAGAGATTATGTGGTCTGACAGCGATACTGAACATGATTGTCTTGGTTTCAAGACCTATGTGGACGTACTCTCGGAAGTCTGCACAATTGGCGAACTTGCGCCCCTCCCTCTCGGGATCTTTGGTTCTTGGGGGAGTGGGAAGACGAGCCTGATGCGAATGCTCAAGGCTCGTCTTGACAACCAATCCAACGAGGGAATAAAGACGCTATGGTTCAATGCCTGGCGCTACGAAGGGCGCGAAGAAGCGCAATCCGCTCTTATCCATTCCATTCTCGCGAAAGTGAGTGAGGATAAAGCCCTACTTGAGGATGCGAAGGAAGTCTTTACTCGCTTGAAAAAGGGTGCAAGTGTTTTGAAACTTGCGAAGTTCATCACGAAGACCGCATTCACGCTAACTCCCAACTTGGAAGGCTTTATCGACTGCTTTAAGGATCAATCACAACAGGTCGCTGAGACTATGGAGCAGTTTGATGATGATTTCCGAGAGTTCCTGGATCGAATGAAAGTGACTCACATTGTGGTCTTCATCGATGACCTTGATCGGTGCAGTAGTCAGAAAGTGATCGAGACATTTGAGACGATAAAATTGTTCCTGAACACTCCCATTTGTACGTTTGTCATCGGAGCCGATGCGCAAAAGATCGAAGATGCCGTCGGGGAGATTTACCAGGTTGACGACCGGCAACGCCAGAAGGATTACCTTGAGAAAATCGTGCAGGTCCCGTTCACAATTCCCACTCAGGACTTGAAGGATATCACCTGTTACGTGGGGATGCTGGTGTTATGGAACCAGATCGAACAGCAGTCGATACAAGAGTTGCTTGATGCGCGCGATGGATTCTACCGATGTGAGGGAGAGATTTCAGATGCCATCTCCCGGTGGCCAAGCGAACACACGGTTCTCTTTGGCGAGAGACTAAACACAGTTCGCAACGAGCTCAATGAAGTGATGCCCCATGTTGATGTATTGGCGCGTGGATTAAGGGGAAACCCACGGCAGATAAAGCGGTTCCTCAATATTGTGGCGATGCGGAGGAAGCTTGCAGATGCAAATGAACTCCCGATTGAGCAAGGTGTCCTGATGACGCTCGCTGTATTGGAATACGTGTGGAATGACTTCTTCAACTCTGTTGTGGAAACAGTTGATCCAACCACAGGTCACTCTGAACTTATCGCCGAGGTATTGCGGTTGGCCGAATCAAGCGAGGAGGTCAGTGATTCTCAGATTGTCTTGGAATCGATGGAAAAGACCGGTCTCGTTGAATTTCTTGTAACCGCCACACAACGCCTACGGGAGGTTGATCTCAATCCGTATCTCTTCCTCGCGCAGACTGCACTCAGTCGCGGGATTCGAGGAGGGCTTGAACCGATTGACGAGAAGGCAAAGACACTTGCTCGTCTCATCGAGAGCGATGATCCTTTGCGAACGAAGGTGGCAGCGAAACAGGTGGCAGCACTGGAAACATCCGTCGCTAGTGCGGTGGTGCGGATACTGTTGGCCGACCTTTCGAAGGCGAATATGGTCGTGCAGACCCACATTCTAAACGGAATTGGGGTTATATGCCGAGGACACAAGGAGTCTTACAAGACGGTTCTGTCTTCGCTGGGCCAATTCGACCACCAGCAGCGCGACCCAGTGATCTTGGCCGCGAGCACGCTCCTCGCTGCAGCTGAAAGTGATGGGGTTGAGGTAACAGAGGAGATCAAGAATAGATATGCGAGTCAATCAGGGGTTGTGGCTGCACTTTCAAAATCAGTGAGACAAGGTGCGCCGAACAAGGGAAAGAGAAAATAGGATGGGAACATCGAAGGGAATGTCCACTCCATCCGGTGGAGAATGGACACAGGTAAAGAGGCAGGTTACAGGGACACTTGGAGGGAGGGTGACACTCAGTCCTGAGAGACTTATCGGTGGGGTGGTCTCTGCCGCTGGCGGATTGGGAGATACACCGACAGGGGGAGGTGGAGGTAACGGTTCTGGCAAGGCAACGGTCGGGAGAACGGCTTCGGGATTGGCAGGTTTCGGTACTGCGGTACATGATGGAGGCCTGGACGCCGGTATTGATGCCATAGGTCTGGGGGAGCTTCGAGGACGTTCAGCCGTTGAAGTTATAGCCCGGATTGCAGACCATCTTGCGGAGTCGGCAGAGGGACCCCAGGCAGACGTCATCGCAGGTGCGCTTCGTGATTCAGTGCTGGAATGTATAGCGCTGGAATCAGGTGGAACGTATGAGGATCTGGACGCTAATCTTCAGGCGTTCCTGGAGAGTTCAGGAATTGAAGGACTTCTCGAGGCCTTCCTTTCCCACTTCGTGTTCGACCGTGTTTGGGCATGGATTGAAAGTCATTCAAACGAGAAAAGCGGGAGTGTGGCGGAGACTCAGGCGTTGGCGTCTGCCGTGGAGGCAGCATGCCGTCGGCACGTGACGGAGTTGCTGTATGAATTGAAGGCAGAGGGCCGAATGGATGGAATAGGTTGGTTTGGCCAGGAGGGAATCCAGCTCGGGGAGGGGATCATAGAAACACTGGAGTTCCGACTTCAAGCCCTTCAGGAACACACATGATGACGGAAGTAGTGCGATACGTTGGCGAGCGAGCATGCAGAGATCGCGAATACCTGGACCGCCTGAAAGATGGAAAGGCTGTGGTGGTCGACATGCTTTCGGCAGCACGGAATGTCACGGTGCAGTTTTGGCGCGACGGAAAGCCACTCTATATACCGATGGGTCCCGAGACTTGCGATCTGCTTGATCTCGCGGTCACCGTGTACATTGCTGACGAAATCGCGAAACGCGAGGACGAACAAAACCGCTGGACTCGGAGCTTCCACCTAACAATACCTGTCAAGGATGTGGGTCAGTGGGAGAATGGTCAGGATGGCCTCAAACAGACTCTGACTTTTCTAACCCAAGATAAGTTCACGTTTTCATACCCTCAACGGGGGCACCTTCCTCGCGGCGTAGAACACCGCGCTCGTGTACCTCATGGTTTTGATGCCGTCTGCCTATTCTCAGGAGGAATTGACTCCCTCCTTGGCGCGTATGGCCTGCTTTCTGAGGGAAGAAAGGTCCTTCTCGTCGGACACCAAGCGGAACCCGTGACAGCGGCGGCACAGAAAGAGATCTCATTGCGGCTTCGCGAGAGATTTCCAGGCCAAGCAACGCTAATTCAGTGCCGCGTGGCTCGGGCAAAGACAAAGCAGCCCGCTCACGAACTACCCGCGAAAGTGGAGGAGTCACACCGATCTCGTTCATTCTTGTTCCTCGCTTTAGCAGTCGCGGTCGCAAAGGCGGCAAGGGTCTCGGAGATCTTCATCCCAGAGAACGGGCTGATCGCCCTGAATCCACCTCTGCAAGTTTCTCGGGTCGGTTCCCATAGCACACGCACGGCTCACCCGATATTCTTAATCCGCCTCCTCGACGCGCTAATGGCAGGAGGGATCTACAGTGGTGAGATACGCAATCCTCTACTGTACGAGAGCAAGACGGATTTACTACGCGACTTGGATCCTTTTCTGATTCCGCTCATAAAACGTTCTGTGTCATGCTCCCATCCGTCACGATACCAAGATGAGGGTGTACGTCATTGTGGTTACTGCGTGCCGTGCTTATACCGCAGGGCCGCGATGATGGTTCCTGGATTAGATCGGAATGACGACTACGCATTTGATGCGTTTAAGACGCGTCGGTCCTTGAGACAGAAGCGTGAATTAACAGAATATGCCCAATCCGACGCACGGGCGATGGTGCCTTTCGCGATTCGAGTCCACAATAGTTCCGAAGCGGAATTGGAAATGATCGTGCTGGCGCATGGGTACTTTCCACCCGAGGTCGGGGGCCGAATCGGCCCAAGGGAGACAACGAACTACTCTAAATGGACAGAGATGCTCCGCCGTTGGGCGAAGGATTTCCTAGCCGAAGTCCCTGCCAGATGTACACGGAGTCGAGCACGTCTCCTTGGTTTGGACGCATCGGAAAGGGAGGCTTGATGAAAGCACTATCGATTAAACAGCCTTGGGCGAACAAAATCGCCTTAGGTGAAAAGACAATCGAGACGCGGACCTGGCAGACAAAATACCGTGGCCCATTGCTAATCGTCTCCTCAAAAAAACCCGATATTCCTCCAGCAGGTCAGGCACTCGCGCTCGCGGAGCTCGTAGACTGCCGACCGATGTCAGTTCTTGATGAACCTGCCGCGCAGTGTCGTCTCTACGAAGGAGCCTTCTCTTGGGTTCTGGCCAACATCCAGCGAATCAGCCCGTTTCCTGTCCGTGGACAGCCGGGGCTCTTCGAGGTTCCCCGCCCGGAGCCGGTTCCTTGGAATAAGAATCCGAATGCGGACAACAGGTCAGGTGACTAACCATGAAGATTCACCTTCATGTTGGTGTGCGGCGTCAACTACTTTTCCCTTTTGGCGGCAATAGGAATTACCGTTTGTTCCGATCATTGGGTGGAATGCGTTTGCGGATACCTCTTGTGCCATTTTGTGCCATTTTGCGTTTTCCAGGGGTGGTCTGAGGGGGTATCCAGGGGGTGTCTCAACCGGGTGGGGCCGCTTCTCAACTGTTTGATTCCATTGCGCTAAGCGCTGATTTTATTGGACTTCTGGTGAGGGCCAGATCTGGTTCAAATCGAGTCACCCCGACCAGTCACCGTAATTTCTAAGTCCAATACCCCCAAGGATTTATCCTCTAGCTAGACCATGTAAAAAGGGCACGGAGGGAATTGGTTGTGCCCTTTTGTGCCCTTTTGCACTTTCAATCCTCGCGATCAGCCCATCGATCCTGCCTGATACATGCTCCCGGAAGACCTCCACCATCCGCCCTTTCTTGTCTCCGCAATAGTACCGCTCCGCCACGGCTTCTCTCCCAACCGATGACCTTTTCTTCACGACCTTCCCCCAGTAGGAATACGTGGTTGCAGGTACCTCACGCCGAGAGCAGTATGCTCACGGTGCTAGACTGCACTCCGTCGAGCTCTCCACCACACCTTGCCAGGACGTCGCTCCCAAGGACTTCCTCTATTCAGCCATCTGATCTCACTTTCAGGTGAGGACTCACTCTCAACAGCCCGCATCAATCACTGGTGTACTCCGTCGGACTAGTATGGATAATCCGGGATGAATCCCTTTCTCGGTGCAGGGAGTACACTCAAAATGAACCGTAAGGAAAAGTTGGCCGCAGGTATATTGGCAGGTTTGCTGTTCAGCCTGGCATACCCGGTTCCCGCGGAGATGATCGACCTTGCCGGTCGGCGCGAGCTCTTTATCGACGACTATTTAATCGACGAGATAAAGAATGTTCAGATACTCGTGCATCAGCCTGAGCCGAAGGAAATCGCAGTCCAGTGCGACGCTCCGTGGGAAGGGAACGGCTGCGGCTACTATACCGTCCTTTACGACTCGCACGAATCTGTGTACCGCATGTACTATCATGCATGGCAGATCCCTACAGGCATTGAACCAGGTGGACCCCTTAGCATCGCCTACCTCGAGAGCGATGACGGCATCACATGGGTGCGTCCCACCTTGGGACTTTGTGAGTTTAACGGCTCCATAGACAACAACATTATCCTTAACAAGATGGGCGATGGCAGCGGTTGCCACGACTTCTCCCCATTTATTGATGAGAATCCTACATCGACCCCCGAAGCCCGATACAAGGCCACCGGGGCGGGTGCCAAGACCAGCAATGGGGTCTGGGTCTATCAATCACCGGACGGCATCCATTGGACTCCCATGGCCGATGCGCCGGTCTTTAGAAATGGCGCATTCGACTCGCAAAACGTATCTTTTTGGTCCATGACGGAGCAGCAGTATGTCCTTTACTATCGGACATTCTCCCAAGGCAACTTCGAGGGAACGCGCTTAGTAAACCGTGCAGTTTCCAAGGATTACCTCCACTGGACCGAGGAAGGCGCCATCGCCTTTCCCGAGGGCGAGGGCCCACAGCCTCTCGCACAGTTCTACGTCAACCAGATCAAGCCGTATCCGCGGGCACCGCACCTCTATATCGGTTTCCCAGCGCGCTATGTGGATCACGGAATTACAGAATCCACGAGGTTGTTGCCTGAATGGGAGCTTCGCGATAAGCGCATGACCGTCTCGCCGCGCTACGGCACGGCTGTCACGGACTCGGTTTTTATTACCAGCCGTGACGGGAAGAACTTCCGCCAGAGTAATGACGTGTTTATACGGCCCGGGCTCAGAACACGCCACAACTGGTCCTACGGCGACAACTACATCGCCTGGCACTTGGTCGAAACCGAATCAACCCGTGACGATACCCCAAAGGAGCTATCCCTCTACGCCACCGAGTCCTACTTCACCGGGCGCGACTCACGCCTCCGCCGCTATACTTTACGCCTTGACGGCTTCGCATCCATCCACGCCAAACTGAAGGAAGGCGAGTTGACAACCAAGCCTATTACCTTCTCCGGCAACGAACTCTCGCTTAACGTCGCCACCAGTGCCGCAGGTATGGTCAAAGTCGAGTTCCGCGAACCCGACGGTACCCCGATCCCCGGCTTTACACTTGATGAATGTGACCCAATCTACGGTGACGCCCTCGATCGGCGAGTGAGCTGGAAGGGAAATCAGAATGTTGCCGCGCATATTGGCAAACCGGTTGTCATTCGGTTTATGATGCGCGAAGCAGACATCTATTCGATGGCCTTTGAATAAAGAGTCATATCGTCATGATCGAAGGCGTGCCTGGAATTCTTTCCGCCGTGGGAGGAATTGGACTATGCTGATGAAGAGACATTGGGCGTGAGTTTCTTGTGCGTAATGAGTTAATTTTACAGCACCGCACAGACCGAAATCGGAACGAGTCGACTGGAGCCTGAGCTTGCTCTGAGGTTTGAACCCGGAGTGGGCAATCCGCAAAATTCAGAAAGGGACTTCGTTCAATTGAGGGATGGCCGCATCTTGTTTGTCTGTTCACATTTTACGGGGAGCACCGACAATGATGTTGCGGGGCATATTGTGGCCTGCTTTTCGAACGATGGCGGGCGATCCTGGACACAGGAGAATGAGGTCCTCTTACTGAATGAAGGTAAGGATGGACATGACCTTGTCCTTTCTCCAGCTTAGGAACGGTCAGATAGCGCAATTCTGTGAAGGGCAGACGAAAAGGGATGCACTTGTGATAGCAATATCCCCTTTTGCTTCCAGGGCCTATCTCCTCTGGTTTCAGTCTTCAATATGTTTCCTAGTGTATTGTTGTTTGAGCCGCTTCCGGGCATCCCTGAGGCGGTAACTCTCGCCGTTAGCTTCCGAGGATATGGGCCCGATGGTTCAGGCAGTCCAGGAGATCTCCTTTCACCTAGGTGAAAGTGTGATATGCGAAAGACCGATCCAGGCCAGTGTCGGATTGCGATTCTCATCCACCAACTCGAGGTGGACTTTGCGTCCAAGAAACTGAGCCACGGACATCTTTGCCTTCTGAGGGACATGGCTTCCACTCGGTTTAACCGACTGGAGAATCTCACCCGATGTCGAATCAACCAGAGATAGTATCAGGATATTTGAGTCTGTGCCTGAGAGCCCCCCCTGCAGCTGAAATGTCAGGTAGCGATTGTTGATCTCAAAGTCCGGCGAGATGGCTTTTCCAGTCGCTGCTTCTCCTGCTGCTACAAGGGAGTTCAACGTGGGAGAGTCGAAGAGGCCAGGAGATGCGGCTACACTGAAACACTGGCCCTCGACCCTCCAACCTTCCAGATTGCACTGTTGATTTAACTCAAACAGATTTCTCGCAGGCCGGAACAAGAGAGATCTGTCGCCTCCGCCCACGGCAGTAAGAAGTGGATCATCAGCCGACATCTCAGCAGAGACCGCCACCAGACCGATCGCGGGGTCCACACCGGACGTCGTAATCGTAATTGACGCCAGAGGCTGTGCTTCTCCAAGATCCAGTTCAATGACATTCAGAGTGGCCGATGGAATTCGATGCACCAAACATGTCGCCCAGTAATCCGGCTGAGGAAAAGCCGGAGGCTTTCCTTGCTTCCATTCTCCCGAGTCTGGTGGAAGCAAGGGGAGCAACGAAAACCGGCCTGTGCGTGGCTCCGGTTGGCTCCATGTCCGATTGAGGTTTGCCATTTTTTCTCCCGCTCCCCAGTCCAGGTCACCGGGGGAGAAAAGATCGCGGTTGTAAATCGTGCCTTCTTCTGTCCGCACCGAGAGGCTCGCAACCTTCACAAAGGAATCGTGGTTATCCAGATAAGGAATGACCAGCAAGTAGATTTTCTTGAAGTCATTCCCGAAAAGATCAAGTGTAATTGACGGCGAACAAGTCTTCCATGAGACAGGGATGATCTTTTGCTCCTTGACTTGGAATTGGAGTCCGGGAATCTCAGGGAGCGTCATGGTAGTTTGTCCGACTAGACTGCTCAGATTCGGGGCGAATTTGTCCCAACCCAGCCAGTCGTAAGGGTAGAAATTACGGACTCCCTGTGGATCCAAGTCATTCTTCAACAGCCCCTCGGGGAGAGGTATCGGAACAATGCGGTCAGCATAAGATTTTCCCTTCTCTGAAAGAGTTGAAGTGACACTCGGTGCAATAAAGGTGAATTGCAATTGAACTCCACAGGGCAGCGAAATAAACCCCTGGTTCTCTCCGGGCGAAAGAGATTTTAACTGCGACTCATCAATCGCAACCGGGAAAACCTTTTCAGAGCGGGGAGGGATATCGATCGTGAAAGGGTGTTCCGACCCAGCTGCCCGGACCATTGCGGGTCCATGCAGAGAGGACAAGGTATTATTTCGGACTAGAATTGGGAGTGTCTGGTCGTTAGGTGATTGGCCACCCTTTTCCTCGACCATCACTTCATATCTTGGCAGCACAGTCATATCCACAGGCGCCCAGAACGAACACCCCCGGTGGGTCGTACAGAAGAGAAAAAAGGAGCGCTTTGAGAAATTTAGTAATCCAAGACGTCCAAATGACAGGTATGGCTCGATCTGCCCTTCTCGAACAGTTCCCTTCACGATCCCATCTTTTCCAATAGATATACTTGAGAGGACCCCGCAACGATCATCCATCTCCTTTACTGTCAGGCCATCTAACCGAATCTCGATAGTGTCTCCTTCCGCGATTGAAGCTGGACTTTCGATGTGGTATTCGTGAGATTGTGTCTTGATTTCGATCTTCGTGGAGACCTCCGGATTAGTTGTCGCCGACAGAATGACGCAGCCCACACCGGGACTGAGTGCAAAGGGTGTTTCGCTTCCATTGATCCGAAAAGACTCGACCGAACAGACCGGAAGGGACCACCGAATCAACCGCCTGAGGGAGTCCCGGCTCTTGACTGAGTAGATCAGCGTACTGCCTTCCCTCTTGAAATCCGCGGAGTAATCCGGAAGCGTGAGGCTTGCCATAGGCCATATATCCGGGAATGAAGGCGAAACATGAAGGTCTCCATTGGGCTTCCGAGCCTTAAGACCGAAAAGGGCCTCGATCACGGATTGGACATACAGGCCGGCGGGAGGTGAAAAGTGCGCCGCAACTGGTTCATTCGCAACCTCCATCCAAGCCCCTTTGTGATCTGGATTCATCACCCATTGGGCAACTGCCTTGAGTGGCCAGTAGGCCTCATTCCTGAGACCAATCGCTGCAAGCCCTTTGGCTGCCCATGGTTGCTGCGCCGCTCCCGCTTGTACTCCGGATGTACACACACTATGAGTTGGGAAGTTGTTCGAACAATAGACTTCCCCATTCTCTCCCATCAGTCTGTCACGGAGGTGGCGTATGCTGGTCCAGCTGTCAAGTGGATCAAGGAGTCCATAGATTACTGGATAGAGGAGGGTGTGGTATTGCCCATCTGGACGTCCAAACCCCAGAGGGTCTTTGTAATACATGAACCTTCCCAGGTTGGGCTGCCAAAGGTCACTTCTCAATTGTCTTTCCGCTGCAGTTGCACGTGCTTCATAGGATGCCGAAACAACCACATTCCCAAGTGCTGCTGCAAGCCTCGAGGCAGTACGTAGCATTTGGATGCCTTCAATACTCGGAGTAGTGCCATTGTAGGGTGTGTGGATGAAATCCTCCTGGTTTCCGATTTGCGGACCCCACTTCAAGAGTAAGTCACCATCCCGGTCGAACTCTTTATACGAATGCTGGACCACTTTCTTGAGCACCGGGTAAAGTATTGTTGCCGTTTCCGTGTCTGCGGTATAATTCCAGTAATGGTCGATCTGCCAGGTATAAAACTGATCCGAGCCGCTGGTGAAAACCTCGCGATGCACTTCACCGTAGGGGGTCAGTTGAGGAGCACCGCCATTGGGTAGTTGCTTCTCGGCCAGTGTCAAAAGGTCTTTCCTGGCTCTATCTGATTGGCCGATCCAGGAGGCTCCAGCACTAGCTTGCATATGCCACATTCCTGGCCAATGTCTGACACACTCGATCCAGCCGTAGGGATCGACCCAATTATACTCAAGAGTCAGCAATGCGCTGCGGAAAGCCAGATCGAGTGACGCTTCCGGTGTCTGGATACGGCTCTCCAGGAGCTTGTTGAAATTGGCTTCGGCCTCTTCGCGTGCCCTCTCCGGATCGGTATGCGCGAGCACCATGGCGCGGGCGCGATCTTTGGCAAACCCCATCACCACCGTCCCTTCACCCGTGGGCATCACGCAGGTGAGAGTCTGTTGATCGCCCGCTTCCCCTGTCGCTGACACACAAGTGCCTGAGCTTGATACGGAGACTACAAATGGATGCTGCTTGCTTGTTAGAATCCCGATTCCTTCATTCACTTCGCTGGCTGCACCCATGCAGCCCAGAGAATCGTTGGCAAGACTTGCTTGCCGAAGTGTTCCCCAATCCGAAATTAGAATTTCGCCAATCTTCAACACAGACTCCACTCTGGGTTGTGTGGCGATGTGCACCAATACTGCCCCTTCTGGATCTGGATTATCGCGGCCAATTGCGAGTGGGATTACCTCTGTGGTAACACTGCAACCCGCCAGGTGGTACGAAC
This sequence comes from uncultured bacterium, assembly GCA_964481775.1. GTDB lineage: Bacteria > Hinthialibacterota > Hinthialibacteria > OLB16 > OLB16 > OLB16. The sequence continues at coordinate 18,636 of CAYZUX010000082.1, forward strand.
AGACAATTTTTCCGGGAAACTCCTGTACCTGGATCTCCATCGCGTTCTGACCGGTCTTGATGGCTCCATCTACTACTACTCCCGGCACAACTTTCCCAAGCAGAAAGTATTGCATTCCAGGAGCATATGTGAGGATTCCAATGTTTGTCTTCTGTGTGTTCATGGTCACAATCGCCCGGTGCCATGCCACAGTCCGGTCCGGTTCTCCCGCAGTGGAAGCGTTTTGATTTCCAAACGACAGAAGGGTGATAGCGCTCGCTACGAGAATTAGAAATGCTTTTGACTGACCCATTGGTTATCCTTTCGAGTTCATCGGTTGGTAAGTGTAATTTCCTGAATTCCAAGCCATGCGTAGGAGGTGTTTTTATTCCGATCAATGAGTTTAAGATGAACCTGACGTCCTCTCCAGTCACGAATTGGAATGCGGCATTTCGAAAGCACATGACTCCCGGGTGGGGTCACTCTCTTCAGAACTTGACCCGTGGTGTGCTCGATCAGTTGGATAGTCAGCGCCCCATCCCCTTCCTCCGACAGGGAGTTCCCTCCCTGATAAAGGAAATCAAGGAACTCCAGGCGCAACTCAAAGGGAGGCGAAACTGCTGTTCCGGTGGCACTCTCTCCCGACGCGGTGAGGGAATTGAGACTGACCCGGTCGAACACTTTGTTGACCCCAAAAGCGGTTCCACTGGTTTTCCATCCGTCGAGGCCGGTTTGCTCATTGAACCGGAACAGCAACTTGGGTAGGACAAAGGGGTCATCCGGGAACCATTCAGAGAATTTGTCCGCAAGGTCGACATTAGGTGGCTGCAGGCCGGTTACCGCCACAAGACCAAATGCCGGATCCACGCCGGTCGTGGAGAGCGTCAGCGATTTAACCGATCTCGGTTCTGTCAGATCGATTTCCACCACATTCATCACTGCACTTGGTGTCTTAAGAGCGAGACTACTCGACCAGAATTCCGGTTGCGGAAAAACTGGAGGTTTAGCAATCATCCAGTCATCTGTCCCATTCCCTAGCAGGGGAGGCAAACCAAAGCGGTCTTTCCTCTCCTCCCGCGCCGTTGAGAAGTCTCCTACCACTTCTTCTGGACACCACCAATCCAGGTCTCCTGGGAAGAAAAACTCCCGGACGAGAACACCGGGCCCTCTCTGCCGATTATGTACTGTCTCTTCTTCCGCGAACTGCACTGAAACCTCTCCTACTTTGCTGAACGTATCGTGGTTGTCGAGGAAAGGAACCAGCAGGAGGTAGAGCTTGCTGAAAATCTCTCTATCCAGGGACAGCACGAAATCTGGCTTACCCGTCTTCCATGATACAGGAACCAATCGGGAATCAGCTAAATTGAATGAAATTCCGGGAAGTCCAGGGACCTCTACCTGATGCCTGCCAACTAAACCCTGAAGTGGAGGTTTTGATCCATTCCACGGGACATGACCATAGGCATAGAACCGCCGCCACTCAGGCCACTCGGTATCTGGCCGCAAATGTTGCTCAGGTAGTGCAATCGACTTCACCCTGGAATTCATGAGATCCATGAGTGCACTAGAGGAGCTGACCATGTCAGCAACTAAAGCCTTCAGAGGAAGACTTGATCCATCCGGTAGTCCGAGAACACAATTATTTTCTCCAGGACTCAGAGTCCCGAGTACACTTCTAGGGATTGGTATGTTCAGGAATTCTTCAGATGCGGGTTTAATACTGACTTCGAAGGGAATATCTTCTTGTGAAATCCTAATCGTTGATCTTCCTACAAGGGGTGTGGAGGTATTGTTTCGAACCTGGAGCCTAAAAAACGTCTTGTCAGGTGAAAGGTTTACTTCACCGATAGGAGCGGCCTCGTGCCTTGGAATGATTGTAAGGTCAATGGGTAACCAGAATTGCACATCATTTTCTCCCCTGCAATACGCAAAGAAGGTCCTCCTGCTGAATTCCATTTGCCCGAGTCTCCCATATCCGGCATATGGACTCAGAAGGTCTTCCTTGACACGTCCCTGGAAATGAGAAGTGCCATCCAGCTGGACTTGGCTAAACACACCACAGCGGTCATCAATGGTTCCCACGTTCCAACCAGGAATCGTCATCTCTAAGGACTCCCCCTCCGCAATTGAGGATTGCCCCTGCAGTGACACATCCAACGGCTTTATTTGAATCCGCAATTCCCTCTCCTTCGACGGTTCTATCTCGAGTGAGAGAATGATGCATGAGACTCCTGGGGATACTTTATAGGGTACGGATTTTCCATTAATTTCCACTGATTTTATTTCCGCAGGCGGAAGCTTCCACAGGACAACGGTCCTGAAATTCTCACGAGTCTTGATTCTGTACGTCAGGGTATCTCCAGTACGAGTATAGGATCCAGTGATGTCAGGGAGCGATATTTCTGCTGTATTCCAAGTATCTGGAAAAGAGGGAGAAACAAGCAGGGTGCTGCTGGATTTTTCGAATCTGAATCCGTAGAGAGATTCGACAGTGGATTGGACGAAAAGTCCAGCAGGGGGCGAGAAATAAGCCGCTACCGATTCCTCAGCGACCTCTGGCCAGGAGCCTCGGTGGTCTTTGTTCATCGCCCACTCAGCAGCAGCCTTAAGGGGACGATAGGCCTCGTTTCGAAGACCCATTGCCGCTAGCCCCCAGGCTCCCCACGGTTGCTGGGCAACACCCGCTTGCATCCCCCATGTTCCCCAAACATGGTTGGGAAAATTGTTGGAACAATAAATTTCGCCGTTCGATCCCACCAATCGTTCTCTCAGGTGACGCATCGAGGTCCAAGCGTCGAGTGGATCGACGATATCGTGTATCAGAGGGTATAGGAACGTGTGATATTGGCTGTCTAGACGGGGAACTCCAAGAGGATCTTTGAAGAAAATAAAGCGGCCCAGATCCTCCTGCCAGAGCTCATCCTTGAGCCTCTCACGTATTGCGGCAATCCGGGACTCACATTTTCTTTCTGTCTCGTGATCTTCGAGGGCACGAGCAAGACTTGCGCGAGTTCGCAGCATTTGAATACCCTCAATCGAGGGCGATGTCCCATTATATGGAGTCGAAACGTAGTCTTCCTGATTTCCAATCTGTTGCCCCCAGGCGAGCAGGCCATCATTCTCGGGATCATTTTCCTGAAAGGTATGCTGTATCACCCTATCGAGGACCGGTCCCAACTTACGAGCTGAGTCCATATCCCCAGTGTAATTCCAATATTGAGCGACCTGCCAAGCAAAGAATTGGTCCGAACCCCCGAAGTCGCGATGGCTGTATCCCACTGGTCCGAGCTGTGGAACC
>CAYZUX010000083.1:0-21888 GCA_964481775.1 uncultured bacterium
AAGGAATTCAGTTAAATTAACGCCGAAGGAATGCCCGCCGCGGAAAAGAACCATGGTACCATCGCGATCCTTAAAGAGGGGATGCCGGTGGTTTTCATCGCCACCAAGGGGGTTCAATACGGCAAGGTCATCAGCAACATCGAGGAGGTCCGTGCACACGGTGGCCAAGTCATCGATGTCGCCACCGAGGGGGATGCCCAGATCCATCGATACACCGATTATGTCATTGAGGTGCCGGATACGCTCGATCCACTCCAGCCATTGTTGAGCGTGGTGCCGCTTCAATTGCTGGCCTACCATGCGGCGGTCGCACGCGGCTGCAATGTGGACAAGCCCAGAAATCTGGCGAAGAGCGTGACCGTGGAATGAAAGGCATGTACCATGGTTCCACCAGGGGATTCACACAATGAGAGACAGTGGTTCCATTTCAGCCAGGATTGGCGAATTCATTCGCTCTTCTGCACCAGGCTTTAACCTTAGTTGCATGAATCCATCAAGGCGAATGAATTCGCTACTCCGCCTTACAACTCTCATGCAGAAACGCATTGAAAAGAGCAACCCTTCTCGTTTCCTGATCCCGGGAGGATCCATTTCCCATCTGGAACAAAAAGAGATTCCTGTTCCAGTGTTCCCGCACAGGATCTCCAGGGGGATGGTGCTTCTTTCGACTCTTCTTTTTGCCACTGGGGTTTACGCGGGTGTGGAGGCGAATGTGACATTGGTCCCCTTGGACAAACAAGGTCCGCCGGTTATTTCCGTGGTGTCCCATGTGGACGGGGAGGTCCGGTTTGTCTGTGTCGGAAAGGGATACCTGAAAACTGCCACGCTGGTCAAGGAAGCCTCTGCGGTCCTTATCCCCCCTACTCCAGCAGTTTATCAGTACCGCCTACATGCGGGAGCCGAAAAATATCGCGGGAGTCTCAAGGTGGAGGCAGGTATGCGTACCGAGGTGGCCATTTTTGGAGATTATGCGGCCACGCCTTCCATCCGGGCCGGGAATGATTCCGAAGATCTGGAATATCATCCCTCAACGGAGCCGCTGACAATCCCAAACCCTTTCGGTCCAGCCTTCGAGAAGCTTTCCATCGAGGAGAAATTGCGCCTGGTTCAGGAAAGTCCGGATGCTCAAAGGCTCTCCTCTCAAGAGCGGAATCAACTCCTGGGTTTTCTTTATAACGAAAAGGGTGTGCAGGAAGCTGGAAAGAAGAACTATGCCATGGCCGAGGAAGTTCTGCGAAAAGCTTCGCAGCTGCTTCCCGGTGAGGTGACTGTCAAGCAGAACCTGGCGTTCGCAATCGCGGGGAATGGAAACCAACAACGTCTCTCCGGGAGCTATGCCTCCAGCGAGAAAAAACTCACCGAGGCTCAAAATCTGGCCGAGGGAACAGGCGACACCCAACTTTCCGCGCAGATCCGCCTGGCTCTGGCGGCGTTGTATGTGGATCAGGCCTTGGCGATGCCCGGATCGGAACAAAAACGGCGTCAGGGACTGCTTGAGAAGGCGCTTGAGCAGGATCCGGATCAACCGATGGCTCTCTTCCACCTGGGACAGATCGCTTATCAGAACTATGACCTTGAAACAGCTTTGGATCTCTTTCAGCGTGCCTACCAGGGAACTCCCCAACCGGATCTGGCTGAGCTGATTGTGAAGGTCCAGAAAGAGATTCAGGAAGCGGGTGACTTTGAAACTCAAGATAAAGGGAGTTTCAAGATCTCTTTTGAGGGCAACGAGGTTCGTCATGTGGCCAGGGAGACACGCCGCCTCCTGGCTCAGGCCCAGCGTGAGATGATCGGCAAATTTTCGTTGCGTCCCGAAGGAACGATTCCGGTGGTGATTTACAGCGCTGGACAGTTCAAGCAGATTCTTGGCCTGCATAGCTGGGCCGGCGGTGCCTACGATGGCAAAATCCGTTTACCCATTGCCGATTTGAGTGAGGAAGACCTTGTCAATGGCAAGGAAGACCTGCGTAAATTGATCTTCCATGAGTATACCCATGCTCTCCTGCACAACCGGACCGCACCTGCGCGTATTCCTGTCTGGCTGCATGAGGGTCTGGCTCAGAATGCCGCTGGACAAAATCCGGACAACCCGGTGATCCATGCCTCGGTGATCGCCTCTCTGAACAATGGAAGATTGCCGATGCCCTCCAGGCTTGGCGGAGAGTTTTCCGGTATCAGTGACCCATCTCTCGCGGCCCAGTTGTATGTGGAATCCTATCTGTTTGTTCACCATCTCATTGAAAAAGAAGGTGGCTGGTCCAGGATACGAAGTCTGGTCTCGGCAATCGGGGGAGGGGAATCGGTTGAGAGTGCGATCCAGAAAGCTTACAGGAAGAGCCTGGAGGAGCTGGAGCAACGTTGGATGAAGGAATTGAATCAATGAAATTTCTGCTGAGGATGCGAGTTTGCTTAGCCTTCTGGGGTGTGTTCGTGCTGATAGTGCCAGCCAGCTCACAGGAACAACCGTCCTGTGTCCTCAGCGCCAGCCCCAGAATCGAGCAAATTTCCCGTGAGGGTCTTTCCAAACTGTTTCGCGTGGGCACAAGATTCTACAGTGGGGGACGCCCCAATGGAGAAGCCGCCTTCCGATCACTCAAACAACTCGGAATCACCGATCTCATCAGCGTCGAAGATGCCACGCCCGATTTTGAGACCGCCAAACGGTTGGGGCTCTCCTATCAGCATATTCCGATCGACCGAAAACTGGTCCAGCCCAAACAGATTCAAGCGGTCGCGAGGGCGGTGGCCTCCACCACGAAGCCTGTTTTCATACACTGTGTTACTGGTTCGAATCCTGGACCCGCTGCCATCGCTGTTCTTTTACGCAGGGAAGAAGGCTGGAGCGAGAAAGAAGCACTCAACTGGTTGGAGATTGCGAATACATCCCATAAAAATGAGGCCTTGTTCGATGCCGTGAGAAATTATGAAAATCTTTTGGCGAAACCAGTTCCTCCTTCGGAACGCCTGGTGGGGATAGCGTATACCACCTGGCACCACCGGATTCCCTGGCAGGGGGTGTGGGGTGAACCTGAGCTGGGTTTTTACAAATCCGATGATCGAACGGTCATCCGCCAACATGCCCAATGGCTGGCGGATGCTGGAGTCGATTTCATCTGGATCGACTGGTCCAATAATGTCAATTACACACCGGGTGAGACTCCCGACCCGGTATTCGACATGATCGAAGGGAGTGTGAAGGTGCTCTTCGAAGAGTATTCCGCCCTGCCGAAGCATCCCAGGATCAGCATCTTTCTGGGGGTGACCGGAGCACCCGAGGCGGCTACCGATGGACGTCTGCAAAAGAAGGCAGATCAGATCTACCGTGATTATGTATCCAATCCGGCCTACCGTCCTCTCCTTCAGGACTATCTTGGGAAACCATTGCTGGTTGTTTATGTCAATACTCCTTCGCCCTGGCAGGAGGGGGGCCCACAATGGAATGATGACCGGTTCACGGTTCGCTGGATGACAGGCTATGTGACTGAGCAGACCGCCCTGAGAACTCCCAACCTGTTTAGCAAATTTGGATATTGGTCGTGGGAAGACCGAGGCCCCCAGACCTACACAGTGTATGAAGGACAGCCGGAGGCGATGGTGGTAACCGCCAGCTGGCGGCGCCAAAGCGAACCCGGAAACCCCGACTACATTCCCGCAGCACCCCGTGAGGGGGGAAAGACTTTCCGGAAACAGTGGGAACGTGCCTGTGATATCGGACCCCGTTTCGCAATGGTCGTTTCCTGGAATGAGTGGGTTCTTGGAGAACAACCCAGTGCCGAAGTCAGCAAGGACATCGAACCTTCAAAGACCCATGGCCACTTCTACCTGGATCTCCTGAAGCGTGAAATTGACAGGTTCAAGGGAAAACCGTAAAGGGACAGCCCTTGCGCAGTTACACGCGCTTGTTTACGCTACCCAACAAGTTCCCTCTGAAAGCGTGGCTTCCCGCCGCAAGGCTTTCCTCCAGCCGACCGAAAGAGGCGCTCTCTTCCCTGTCAGGTCGAGAGCCGTGATCAGTTCGAACTGCGGGGATGAGCAGTGCTCACCCAGTTAAAATTTAATGCTTCCTGAAACAAAGAGGTTCCAATGCGTTCGATCTCAAACATGGCAAAGGTAAATGGATTATCGCTGGCGATGGTATGTGCGGTGGTTCTGTTGATGGTGACCAGTCAGAGTGTCCCTGCTCAAACAGAGGCACAACCACCGGCGGGTGGTCAGGCCGCCCCTCCGCAAGGAAGTATCACCATCGACCCAAAACTCGCTGATGCGCCCAAGGATCCCAAGAAAGTGATTGCAAAGGTCAATGGAGAACCCGTCACTCAAGGTGATGTCGACCAGGAGATGGCGGCCCTTTTGAACCGCATGGGAGGCGGAAGAATTCCGCCGGAAATGCTGGAACAGTACCGCAGTCAGTTCGAGCCCAAAGCTTTCGAGCAGATCATCCTCAAATCACAGCTGCGTGAATATGCCAAGAAGAACAATGTCACCGTGAATGAAACAGATATTGATGCAGCCATCAAGCGGATCTCCTCCAACTTTCCCAGCGAGGATGAATTCAAAAAGAAACTGGCCGAGCAGCAGATGACTCTGGAGTCGCTCCGGGAGGAAATGAGGAAGGATTTCATTCTTGCCAACGCTGTCGAGCATTATAAGGCATCTCTCCCAAGTCCTGCCTCGGCAGAAGTCGAAGCCTTCTATAAAGAGCACCAGCAGGATTACACGCATGGCGAGCAGGTCACCGCGAGTCATATTCTTCTTGGAATCAAGGAAACCGATGATCAGGCGGCGAAAGACGCCCAGAAAGCCAAGGCTGAAGACATCCGCAAACAGCTTCTGGCGGGAGCGGATTTCGCCCAAATGGCCCAGCAGAACTCCTCCTGTCCCAGCAAGGCGCAAGGGGGAAGCCTGGGTTCATTTGAAAAAGGGTCGATGGTCCCGCCTTTTGAGGCGGCCGCTTTTGCGCTCAAACCGGGCGATATCAGCGATGTGGTGGAAACCCAGTTCGGTTATCACATCATCAAGGTCAGTGAACACACTCAAGGTGGGACCGATCCGATCGAAAAAGTCCGGGGTGACATTAAGGATTCATTGCAGGAAAAAACACTCGGGGCCTGGTTCAAATCGTTGATTGAATCCGCCAAGGTGGAGAAACTGTAACAGAAACCGGAACTGGCCGCTGGAATGAGAGGAACCGCTTGTTCCAGCGGCAGCAAGGTGACCTTACCTGGTTTTAGTGCTTGATGATTTCATTGAGTTTTTCGATCAAGACATTGGGACGGTAGGGCTTCTGAATAAATCCCGCGAGATTCTTCCCCGCAAACCGTGTTGCCGCCTCGGATTCGCTGTATCCGCTGGACAAAATCACACGGACATCCGGCCTGATCAGAACAATCTCATTGTAAACCTCTTCACCGCTCATCTCCGGCATGGTCAGATCCAGGACTACCGCGTCAATTTCTCCGGCATGTTGGCAAAAGGTTTCCACTCCGCGACGGCCATCGCTGGCTGTAAACACCCGGAAACCTGCCTGGCTGAGAATCTTTGTGGTGATGTCGGTGATGATCTCTTCGTCATCCACCACCAGGACTGTTCCCGAGCCCTTTCTTTCGGTCCGTTTATAGGAAGGGGACGGGAGTTCCGTAATGGGCAGGTTACTGACTGGTAACAAGACACGGAACCGGGTGCCATGTCCTGGTTCGCTGTGAATATCAATGCCTCCATGGTGCGAGCGGACAATGCCATGGACAGCAGCCAGTCCAAGACCTCTTCCGGTGAACTTTGTGGTAAAGAAGGGATCGAAGATGCGCTCCAGGGTGCTTCGATCCATCCCACACCCGGTATCAGTGACTTCCAGAAAAGCATACTTGCCAACCGGTAGATGAGCTCCCACAAGCAATCTGTCGAGAGCAGCCTGGTCCATTTCGATGACACCCGTCCTCACCGTGATCTGTCCGACCTGATCACCAATGGCATCCGAGGCATTGATGATCAGGTTCATCACCACCTGGCGAAGCTGGGTGGGATCCGCTTCCACGGGAGGCAGTCTCCGGGCAAAGTTCAACCGCAGGGACACCTTCTTCGAGATGGAAACCTCCAGGAGATGAGTCATTTCCTCCACCAGGATCGAAAGGTCCAGCGGTTTCAGGACAAAGTTCCCTCGTCCTGAATATGCGAGCATCTGACTGCACAGCTCAGCTGCCCGTTGGCTGGCTTTGACTGCATCCTCGATATGTTGCCGGGCGGGCGATTCCGGCCGCAGTTCCATCAGGGCCAGATCAGCATTCCCAAGGATCCCCAGGAGCAGGTTGTTGAAGTCATGCGCGATGCCGCCCGCAAGGATTCCGAGGCTCTCAAGCTTCTGGGTCTGCTGGACTTGCGCCTCGAGATTGAGACGTTCCTGTTCATTGGCTCGTTTTTGTATGGCAGCGCTCAGGGTAGATGCGGCAGTCCGGAGGGCATCAATTTCAATTGTCGACCATTCCCGCTCCCCACTGCATTCATCGAATCCAAGAAATCCCCACCAGGTTTCATTCACAAAAAGGGGAACCAGCACAATCGACTGGATCCCCTGGCTGGATAACAGGTCCCGTTCTGGCGATGCGAAATCCCTGACATGTCCGTAGACGACCTCCCCTTTTCCGAGGACACTTTCCAACAAGCTCATCCCTTTCAGCCTTATGGAAAGGCCCTGTAACTCCTGATTGCCAATTTCAGGTGTAACACCTGGTGCCACCCATTCATATCGCTGGTCTGTCACCAGATCTCCATCGGCTGTGTACCGGTTCTGGAACAAGTATGTCCGGCTGACTCCTGCGGCTTCGCCCAGGCGTCTGAGAACCTCCTGGATACTGAGTTCCCAGTCCGAAGACTTCAGGAAATTCTGGGCGGCAAAATTAACAGATTGATAGATGGCATCGCGGTGCCGGAGCACCTTCTCAACCACCCGCTGATCGGTAACATCCTGAACCACGGAAAGGATAATCCTCTCACCATGCGGATTGGTGGTGGGATCGGCACTCAGAAGGACCTCCATTTCTGTTCCATCCTGACGCCGGAATCGAAGGGGGATATCCCGGACCGGTCCATCTATCCAGTACTGGGTTGAAATGCTGGATTCACGCAGGAGCGGGTCAATCGTGCACAGAAAATCGGCCCTTTGACCAAGTACCTCTTCACGGTTGTACCCCGTTTTTTCCAGCCACATCCGGTTGACATCACAGATGGAACCATTCGCATCAACCGAGCACATCATCACTGGTGAAAGGTCATAAAGGTGACGATACCTGGCTTCGCTCTCAAGCATCGCTTCCTTGCTGGCATACTGCGCGGTGATGTCGCTGAGCCCAATCACCGCTCCCTCATACCGTCCCCCCAATACAATCGAGGACGCGATAATGGAAAGCCGGGTGGGGGGGGCATCAAGACGATGGATTGTCAGCTCGCCCCTCCAGATGGGACACCTTCCGCGTGAAATTGCGACTATTTCTTCTTCTGAGATGCCCGTTATTGATTCGCAACCAGTTGAAGAAAGCAGGACCTCATCCAAGGGGCATCCGAGAAGCGCCTCCTCCCTGACCTTGAGAATTGTCTCGGCTGCGGGATTTACAAACAGGATACGTCCGAGAGGATTGAGTCCGATCAATCCCTCTCCGATCGCCGAAAGGATTTTTTCCACATATTCATAGGACTGCCAGAGAGCGGCCACTTTGCGCGAGAATCGAGACTGGTCATTTTCACTGGGAGGCCCCAGTTCGAGAAGGGTGTCAATATGCGCAATCCGGAGCGTCTCGCGTACCCGTAATACAGGATTCAGTATCCGGAAGTCGATCCCCCTTCCCGAAAAATGGGTGTGCCAACCGATTAAAGCTCCAATCCCACGGGAATCGATGTAATCAACAGCAGAAAAGTCGAGATGGAGACCTTTCAGATCCGGGAAACGGTCTTCTTCATCGACAATCACCTTGGCGAGGGTGGGGATGGTCCGGGCAACAAGAGGTCCTTGAAGCAGAATCAGGGATATGCCATCACGATGCTGGAGGTCAAGTTGCAGGCTTGGCGGTAACATCCACTGCGACTCCTTGGTTTCATCTACCTCTGTCGTTGGCAGATAACCATGGGTCAGGCAGCGATGCCCTCTAGGATTCCGGGTACGGACAAACCGGATCAACCTGCCAATCCATTGGCTATCTTCCCCCTCCTGCTACTCCATCCCGGATTACCATGTACGTCTGAAATGACAAATATATCACATAAGATCATCAATATCAATAAGAATCACAGGCAACTCTATGAAAGCCTTCAGGCTCTCTTCTTCCTGGAGGAGGGCCACACAAAACACAGGAATGATAAACAAAAACCCACCCCTGTCCCTCGAAGACTCCAGGCCAAGAGGTGGTTAGAAAGTCCTTTTTCACTCTTTTTAGAGGGTTTTGGGAGAGTCTTTTTGACAGTAAAAACAGGGACTGGTCCCGGGATCGGGGTGGTTACTGGGGATATCAACGTCGTGAGTTGTTGCTGTAAAGCCTCCCGTTTTTCCCGGAGCTCCAGAAGGTCTCTGTCTACCTTTCTTAATGCCTCCGGTAAAGGTCCCTGATCAATCGAAGTGGCGGAATCCAGATAGGAAGAAGAAATGGAAGCCTGTTGAACCAGTGAAGCTGCCTGCTGTCTCAATCTGAACGCCTCCTCCAACAGATCCCAGGTGTTCCCATGGGTCGCTGTGACTTCCAGGTAAGGGAGTGCCTGCTCCTTCATAGTCTGGGTGATTTTCGTGCGAATCATGTTAAGAGAATCTGTGATACTGGAAGATGTGACGGTGTGAGTTGGTTGCAAGACAGGAAGGTGGGGGGGAGTGGCCCCGCGTTTTGAAATCGGGCGGTCTGCGAATTTAGCTTGAAGGGCACCTTTCAAATTCCAAGCAACCTCTGTGAGCCTCCGTTCAAGTTGTTCCTCATCGGAGAGAACCTGTTGTATCTCGATCCCAAGAAGTCGTTGTTCCGTGGAGGAATTGGCTTCCTGGATCTTTTTGAGCAGGTCTGGAAGGACCTCCAGTATGGAGGAGGCAAAGGACCGGGATTCGCTGGAGACAGAAAAAACAAGCGCGGGAGTGGTCTCATTAAGAGAAACAGTACAAGAGCGTAATAAGGACTTCGCCAGTGAGTCTGAGCTTCCCTCGAAATCCTCCACCAGCTGATCAGGGCCAAGTTCACGAATTCTCTGGGTCTGGAGTGCGGTCAGATGTTCAACCGCCCGGACCTGGAAAGCTTTGGATCCCACCAATTCCTTACCTTTACGGAGGATTTCCAGTTGTGAGGAAGCCTCAGTCATGGGAGTGAGAGTCATGATTGCCTCAGCCCGGTACGATTGAACCCCAGGCTGATAGATAAGTTTTCCCCATGCCGCGGCAATGCCTGCACACAAGAGAACCGGAATCACATAACGGAAGAATCTCATGCGGGACGGATTTCAGTCCACTTTGAGTTCCGGTAGGTCTTCGAGATCCGGAGAGTCGAACATGCGGGGGTCATTCAGGCCGGTCCCCCGAATTTCATCGAGGGCTTCCCTGGCTGAATTCCGGATGGACTGGGAAGCCAGGGGATTGGTATGCACAAGTGTGTAGAACTCACATGCCTGGTCGGCATTGCCCAGGTATTCCTGATAAATTCTGGCAATCAACAAGTCTTCCAAGCCCTCAGAAAGACCTCCCTGGCGATGCTTGGCCTGGATGAGGAGTTCAATGGCCCGTTTGGGATTCTCGGCCCGGATCAATTCAGCCAGGCGCCGATGGGCAATCCCCAGTGCGACTGCAGGGCTGGCTGTGTATTCAGGTGAGTCCACCAGAGTTTCGAGTGACTGACGTGCAATGAGTGCCGCGGATACATCATGGGGTTGGGTGGTAAGGGCTTTCGCCGCATTCATCTCGGCCTTGGCCATAAGAGCTTCCGATGCATATACCCGCATGGGGGTCTGGTCGGTCTGGATGGCTTCATCATACCGTTGTAAGGCCAGTGCGAAGTTCTTTTCGCGGTCAATCCCCTTCTCCCACAAACCCTCGGCGGTGCCTGCTTCCAGGAATGATAAGCGAGCTCGCTCAGGTCCTTTTTCAGGATCATTTACCTGACGAAGTGCCTCATATTTTTGAAGCGCTCCCTGGAGGTTTCCTTCTGTGTGAAGGCGGCCTGCATCCTCCAGGAGGGTTTCGGGGGTTTTCAGATCTGCTGGAGTGAAAGAAACCATCCCCAGGCCACACAAAAAGAAAAGCAGGAAGACTGCCAATGCTGGCCGATGAAGGTCCCTCTTCCGTGGGACATGCAGGGGAGTGGATGTTCCTGACGATACCTTCCCGGATGGAGGTTGGGGATGAAACAACAGGTTTCCAGGCGTTGGAATTGTGCTGGTTGGGTACAAAGGGGATATCTCACCTTTGTATGGAGAATCTACCCGTTCAGGTGCTCGCCCCACCGGTTTCCGTGGAGGGATATCCGGCTCCGGAGCACCCCAATCCTTTTGGATTCTCATGTCCAGGTTAAGGGGTTCCAGCGGCACTTTTGCGGCTCCCCCTCGGAGAGCCTCATCCAGTAAGGCCTGGATTTCGCTGTCTTCTCTCCCCGTGTTTCTACGCCCCCAATCCATTCCGCTCCCCACCATCCCCGGCACGCCCCCTCAATGCCTGTTTACATCTGCCCCGCGAAGATGCGCTCATCGCTGAGAAGTCCCTTCGCCATAGTGTGGTTGATCGCATAAAGCACCACACTGTTTGGAATTTTATCCCGGCGAATTCTCTGCGCAATCATCATGCTGTTGCGGCAGATGGTGACCACTTCTCGTGGGATCCCCTCGCTGTACTGGTAAATGGTCCGGTAAGACTCCTCTTCAAAAAGTTCCTCCGAGGAGGAATACCCCGACTTGGCCAGACGATAACGGATCATGGCCCGCATGTCATCAAAGGACATCGGACGCAGAATGAAGGCATTGTTGATGCGTTGCTCGAAGTTGGGATGAGAACGGATATGAGGAATCAACTCCAGCTGTCCGAATAACACCAGGTTGAGCAACTTGTGATTTGGGGTTTCGATATTCTGAAGCAGGCGCAGCAGCTCGATATGTTCGCGCCGTTCGAGATTCTGGGCGTCATCGATGATCAGAGTGTTGATCTTGTTCCTGTTTTCGTAGAGAAAACGGTTGAAGGCGGACTGATAGGCCTGCAGTGAGGCATTTGGCGGTAGGGGAACACGGAATTGCTCACAGATGGACTCCATCAGGCAGCTGCTGGTCCAGGCCGGATTTGGTGAGGGGACTATCGCGGTCTGGTACAGATCATTCCTGCGGGAAACATGCGCCAGGAGAGCCCGCATCAACGAAGTTTTCCCGGTTCCATAGTTCCCGAGGATGACCACAATCCCATAGCGGGCATCGATGGAACGTTTCAAGCCATAGATGCAGCGTTCATATTCAATCGTGAAGTAGAACAGTTCCGGATCGGCGGTGGGCGCGAATGGATCCCGGTCAAGACCGAAGAATTGCATTGTTGGCGCCAGTGCGTTGAACATATCCCTATCCCCCCCAATGTCCAATGGACACTTAACCGGTATAGGTTATCGGCGGGAGAAATGAAAAGTCAAGGTGGTTTATTAAATTAACATTCGTAATTTCATGGCAAACAAGAGGTTGGGATGACTTACGTTTGAATCGAATGGTTTTAATTTGCCTTCCATTTCTTTCACGATTCAAAACCTTCACGGCTCATTCTTCCGGCTTAGGAAAAGACTTACTGGTCTCAAAACGTTTGACTTGAATACGATCTGCTCCGAAGTTGATCAGAAGGCCAACCTGATATCCACTGGCTTTCAGGTAACCAAGGGTCTGGATGTGATCTTGATTCTGCAAACTTTTTTTCGCTTTGGTTTCCACCAAGACGTCTTCGCTCAGAAAATCCACCCTTCGAGTGTCGACCTTGTGACCCTTGTAATGGATATCCATCCAGCACTCACGGTCGAACTCCAGTCCTTCGGATTGTAGTTCCAGGGCCAAGGCTACCTGATAGGTGGTCTCCATGAAATAGGGACCGAATTCTTTGTGAACCGCGATCGCACACTTGAGGAAGCGGTCGGTGATTTCCCCAAAATCATAACCTTTGTGAGAAGTGACTGACGGCATGAGGATTTCTCCTGAAGAATACGTTGATGTGGTGTGTGTGGGTGAGTGTTGAATCGTGGAAGAACACGGTAGAAATGGAAGCGCATGGAAAGCCCGCACGTTCCATTCTCCGCGTCCCTCCATTTTCCCCACAACCTCCACGATTCAACTTGGTGAGTCATGTGGACGCAATGGAATGCGTCCCTCCATGGAGTCATGTGGACGCAATGGAATGCGTCCCTCCATGGAGGGACCCGCTCCGTCGGGTCCGGGGCCACTAATCAGCGAACCATTCGCCAAAACCCCAAGGATCAGTCTGAAACATGAACAATCCCAAACAGAAGGTGATCAGGAAACTAATGACTCCTACCTGTACTCCTGCCACCCCCTCACCCCTGAAGTCCCGTTCAGGAAATTCCCCTGCGATGCTGTGACTTCACCCTCTTTGGTCAGGGAACCAGTCCCGTTCAGAGGCACCTGTATCGTGGATTCATCACAATCATCCGAGACAATGGTCAGACTGGCACTCCGAGCGCCTTCCGCGCTGGGATCAAATTGCAGCACCAGGACACGCGACTGAAATCCCAACAGAGGATTAGTCAAGCCTGAAACTGGCGATATCAGTGCGAAATCAGCCGGGTGGGTTCCGGTGAGAGTGATCGAGGTGAAGTTCAGAGTACGGTTTCCGAGATTGTGCAGGGTCACCGACTGAGTTGTTGAAGGGCCTCCGCTGATACTCCAGGTCCCGAAGTTGACACTGGCCGGATTGACAACCAGCTCCGGTCCGAGTCCAAAGCCGGAAAGGGGGATCTCAATCAGTCCTTCATCGCAATCATCCGTGGTAATCCACATCCACCCCTTCTTACGTCCCGGACTGGTGGGATTGAAGGCCACCACATAATCGCGTTCCTGGAATGGGGCGATCTCGGCGGTTGGGTTTACAACCGGAGATGCAATCGAGTAGTCAGGAAGCGAGAAGGCAATCCCATCTCCCAGGAAAGTGAGTGGGATATTCCCCCAGTTCCGGATGGTGACGGTTTGCGTGGGTGCGACGGGTGTACAGGTTAATGTATTCCCAAACTCGAGTTCGAGCTGCTCAGCGGGAATGTCGATTTCCGGAGCGATGCCACGTCCTTCAAGGGGGATGCTGATCCGGGATTCATCGCAATCGGTGGTATGGATCACCATCCGTGCGCGACGGCGGTTCCTGGAAGTGGGATCAAAGGCCACTTCGAATTGACGGCTCGATTTGGCGGGAATCGGGGCGAACATGTCCGTTACGGGGGAGAGGATGTAGAAGTCATACCGCGCCAGCCCGGTGAATTCGATCCCTGGTCCATCGAACTCGAGCGGCAGATTCCCACGGTTCCTGATTGTGAAGACTTGGCTCACAAAGGTATCTCCACAGATCGAGACTGGTCCGAAATTCATTTCCAGATCGGAGGGAAGGATTTCGATTTCAGGTCCTTGGCCACGTCCAGTCAGGTTGATGCTGACCGTGCTCTCGTCATAGTCATTGGTCAGGATCAGCATCTGGGCCTTGCGGCGTCCGTAATAGACGGGATCGAAAACGATCCCAAGGGTACGTGAACCCCCCTCCGGGATGTCGCTCAATGCACCGGTAGCGGGAGAGACGATCCGGTAATCCGCATAGCCCACACCGGTGAAGATCACTCCCAGGCCTGTGAAACTCAAAGGCCCGGTGCCTGTGTTGCGGATGGTCACATTCTGGATTGCGGAAATCCCACCGCAGACATCTTGCATTCCGAAATCGAGTTCCTCCGGCATCACATCGATGTCGGGATCGACTCCACCGCCTCTCAGTCTGACGGGTACGACAGGCTCATCGCCATCATTGGTGGTGATCAACAGGTTCGCCCTTCTGGCCCCTCTCCCTGAGGGGTCGAAAGCAATCGTGAGAACACGGCTTGCACCTGCCGGGATGGTGGCCGAGGTGATCGGTCCAGTGGCGGAGAGGATCACAAAGTCAGTGGGGTGTGAACCGTCCCGGGTGATCCCCGGGGGGGTGAAAACCAGCGGCAGGTAACCCGTGTTGTAGATGACCACCGTCTGGCTGGGAGATTGACCGCCATGAACATTCCAGTTTCCAAAGTTGAGGATCCTAGGCTGAACATCGATCTCAGGGGCGATACCGGTTCCGGTTCCACTGAGGATCACCGAGGAGGTGGCTTCATCACAGTCATCCGTGGTGATCGCCAGTGTGGCATTGCGGATATGCAACGAGGATGGATTGAAGGCGATGACCATCTCACGGGTTGCCCCGGCCTGGATGGGAGCCAGCAGAGTGGGTGTCGGTGAAACCACCACAAACTCGGCGGAGGCCTCACCCAGGAACTTGTATCCCACTCCGGTGAAGTTGAGGAAGTAATTTCCACGGTTGCGGATGTAGACCGTCCGTGTCGCGGAAAGCCCATCGGCGATGTCCCAATCCCCGAAATTGATTTGGGCGGGGTGGACCTCGACCTCCGGTTCGTTGCCACGTCCAAACAAACGGATCCGGATGGCCGGGCGGTTGCAGTTGTCCGTGTTGATCACCAGGCGTGCCCGCCGCAGACTCCTGGCCTCGGGATCGAAAGCCACCACGAGGATCCGGTCGCTATTGGGCGGAATCGGGCGGGTGAGATCGCTCCCGGTGGGTGAGACAATGCTGTATTCGCTGGCTGCCGGCCCCTCAAATTCGAATCCGGGCCCGGTGAAACGAAGATTGCGGTTGCCCTCATTCCGGATGGTGAGGGTCATTGTGGCGGAAATCGTGCCGCACACAGTCAGATTACCGAAATCGAGTTCTTCCTCCGGCGGAGTGATGAAGATATTAGTCTCCTCGCCCCGTCCGGTGAGCGGAACGATGAAAGTGGCCTCGTCGCCATCATTGGTGGTGAGGATCAACCGCGCGGTTCGATTCCCCAGGCGGGAGGGACGGAAGGCGATCAACAGTATCCGCGAGGCCCCCGGCGGGATGGATGAGGCCACAAGGGTATCAGTGGGTGTCAGGATGACAAAGTCCGCGCGTGCCGAGCCGGCCAGTGCGATGCCCGCGCCGGTCCAGTCGAGTGGCTGATTCCCGATGTTCGAGATCCGGAGCATCCTTGGTGGAGATTGGACCGCGCAGAGGTCCCAGCCGCCAAAATCGATCCTTCTCGGAATGACTTCGAGCTCGGGGGCAAGACCAGTGCCTGTCCCGCTCAGGATAGCCTCGGCGGTGGCCTGGGTGCAGAAGCTGCTGTTGGCCACCAGGGTGGCTATACGGTGCCGCAGGGAGGAGGGATTGAAGAGAATGGTCAACTCCCGTTCTTGTCCCGGTGCCAGTGGATCCGTCAGGCCTGTCACTGGAGCGGTGATGGTGTACTCACGGGAAGCCTCTCCCAATATCGTTAACCGGCTGAATTCATAGGGGATATCTCCCACGCTCCGCAGGGTCACGGTCCTTGTGGCGGCCTGTTCCGGCGGACCGATTTCCACTTCACCGAAGTCCACAAAGTCCGGGATGATCTCGAGTTTTGAAACAACTCCCTTTCCCTCCAGACGCACCAATGAAACCGGTTCATTCGGATCATCCGAAAGGACCCGCAGAAAAGCAGTCCTTGTTCCAGTGGTGGTAGGGAGAAAGGCAATGGTGACCTCGAGGGTGGCTCCGGGCGGGAGTGTGGCTACCAGGTTTGTGGCAGGAGCAACGACTCTGAAATCAGTGGAAGCGGGTCCAATAATCGATGAGCCACTGATTGTGAGGTCGGTCAATCCTTTATTGACAATCTTGAGAGTCCTTGTTGTTTCCTCACACCCGAATCCTTGCTCACCGAACAACAAAGGATCATCGAAAAACTCGATATCCTGGGGGAGTCGAATGGCAAAATAGTTTACCCGTGTGGCCGGGATCCTCACTGTGATGGTATTCCGCCGGGTGTCGAGAATCTGGTTATTGATATATGTCCATGGACCTGCGAGGGTGGGAGCCCGGTAAAGGCACAGCCCATTCTCGTAAAGGCCGAGGATTTCAGAGTCGAGATACTGAAAGATCAGGGTGGCAGTGCTGGAACCCACCAGGCTGCTGACGATTTTCCATTGGACATCGGCCACATCAGACAGTGTTCCATTGCCAAAGGATTGGATCCCCTGATTCGTACGGGTAAGAGTCGCGGTTGCCATGCCAAGACTGGCGATGCCTGCATCATATCCAATCCAGGTGCGGAGAACCGGTGAAAGACGTCCCCCAAAACCTCGTGGGAAGTTCCCATTTGCCTTGAGCCACTCCTTGGCCGTAGCGCTCATGGCGCTTCCATCACCGAAAATCAGAGCCCCCAGGCCAGCCTGATTATTTACGGGTGGGAAGAAGGGATTGTCTCCAAGCGGTGCCGAGGAGATGAAATCAGCGAAGCCATTCAGGTCGGCATCGGCGCCAGATTCCGCACTGAATCCAAGCAGATCTCCTTCGTTGTCACCCCACACCTGGACATTGGAGGTTCCACTAACGGGATCGATGATACTGTTGGGAAGGGCGGCGGAGCCATTGATGACATAGACCTTCCCGGCATCAGTGCCTCCAGATGGATCAGCATGGATGGCACCCAGGATCACATCCTCGAATCCATCTCCATTGATGTCTCCTGCAGCGACTGAAACACCCAACAAGTCATTTTCATTGTCTCCAAGGAATCTTGTGACAGGATGACTCGTCGCCACCAGATCGATGATGGCTGCTTTCGTGGCAGCCCCGCCATAAACCACGTATCCTTTGCCCGCGTCAGTGTCGCCAGAGGCATTGCCACGCTGAGCGCCTATCACCACATCATCGTAGCCATCACGGTTGATGTCTCCAGCCGCGACCGAGCATCCCGCCTGGTCTCCGATTGTTTCACCCAGGATACGAACCTCACCCACCGAGGGCTTGATGGTTCCATTTGTATCCAGGTCCACCACGGAGCCCGTGAGGATATGTGTTCCCGGTTTATTGGTGGCGCCATGAATGACATACACCTCACCTGCGTTAGCTTTTCCTCCGGGGCTCCCTCCTGCGGCCCCCACGATGACATCATCGATTCCATCCCCATTCACATCTCCACTTGCCAAGGAGAAGCCGAACAGATCGCCCGGATCATCGCCATAGATTCTTGTCTCGCCATAAGTGCCGGTAGCGGCTGACAGGTCAATCGTTGCGGGCAAAGCCGAGGATCCGTAGATGATGTAGGCTTCGCCGGCATCTGTGGAGGTAGATCGATCGGCGAGTGGAGCACCGATCAGGATATCGTCATGTCCATCGCCATTGATGTCTCCCGAGGCAAGGGAGTATCCGGCCTGGTCCCGGGCATCATCTCCCAGAATGCGTGTCTCACCATAGGTTCCGGCTGGGAGATTCAGATCAATGGTGGAATCCGGGATGGTGGCACTACCGTAAACCACGTAAACCTGCCCGGGATGGGTGCCAAGGGGTGAAAGCCCGGGTTGGCTGATGGAGCCGATAAGAACATCATCATAACCATCCGCATTGATATCCCCGCTGGCAACCGCGTACCCACCCTGGTGGGAATTAAACGCAGCCGGAAAGATCCTTGTCTCTCCATAGTTTCCGGGTTTCTGGTGGAGATCGACAGTCCTGGCAAGCAGGCTCTGGGTCCCGTAAACGATGAAGACAGAACCAGTCCAGGTCTGGGAAGCACTCAAGAGGGTCGAGGCAGTGATCCCTATAATGGTGTCATCATATCCATCACCATTCACATCACCGAAAGCGATTCCATTGGCGTTTTTATTCCCCAGGTTGGACCCCAGGCTGGGGCCATAAATTCTTGCCACCGGTGAAGCCTCCTCACCCGGTGGCACATTCAAGTCAATGATGGGGGGAAGGTCAGCCCTGGAAGGTGAAATGGTGTAATAGGTCCGTTCTTTGAACAGTGTTGAGGGGATTTCTGCCCGGATTTCGTTGCGGTCCATATCCAGGGTTTGAGAGAGCACCTGGAACCACGGGCCGGCGGGATCGGTGGCATGGAAAATACGCAGACCCCTCTCGTTCATTCCAATAACCTCCGATTGGAGGTACTGGAAGGTTACCGTCGCCGTGGCATAGCCGGTGCGGTCCGAGTTGATCTGCCAGAGCACATTCGCGATGTCCCGTTTGTCCGGATCCTTGAATCCGGAGATGGGATCCTTCGAGCGAGTGAGTTTGACAGCTGCCTGGGAGGTTGCGCCACCATTGAACTCAAGCCAGACACGTGCCACCGGGGAGAGACGTCCCCCCACGCCACGTTTGGGGGTGACCCCGGTTCTGAAGGACTCCTTGAAATTCGCTGCCTGAGCGGTGCCATCACCAAACACCACATAAGCAGCCCCGCTGTCGTTATCATTGAAGAGACTGGGGTTGTCACCATAGATCGCGGAGCCCGCGAAGTCGGCATATCCATCACGGTCCATGTCGGCGCCCGATTCGGCACCATAACCCATCAGGTCGACAGCGTTCTCACCGGTGACACGAACCGTTCCCGTGACTTGCAGCAGGTCGACCAGGGCGGTTCCGGCCATTCTCCAGCCATAGACCAGCGTCAACCGCCCCGCATCCTCGCCCGCCGGGCCATCACTGGATATGGAACCCAGGATGACATCGTCAAGTCCATCTCCATCGGCATCTCCCGCCGCCACTGACCAGCCCGCCTGGTCGGATTGGAGCCTGCCCTGGATCAATACGGCGGTGCTGGAGTTGAAAGCGGAGAGGTTGATGACCCTGCCGGGCAGGTCGGATTTTCCATAGACCACATAGGCTCCACCGGAATTGGGATCTGTGACCACACGGTCATAACCCACCGCGCCGATGATCAGGTCGTCATACCCATCCGCATTGACATCCCCCGACCCCATCGACCAGCCCAGGTAATCGCGTGAATTCGCTCCATAAATCTGGGTCACCGTGCTCGGGATGGAGAGAGGTGCCAGGTCAATCAGGGCTGTCAGGGAAGCTGACCCATAGACCACATAGGTGATTCCGGCGGTGGCGTTACCCACACTGGGAGTGGCCGCATAGGCTCCAATAAACAGGTCGTCATACCCATCGCCATTGGCATCTCCACTGGCTACTGACCAGCCCAGAAATCCCCCCGCCTGGCCTCCCTGGATTCGTACCAGCCGGTTGACTGAGGGGGTCGATCTCAGATCGACCGTGGTTCCTTCGATGCTGGCGCCGCCATAAACAACATAGACCTCGCCGGCATCGGGACGGCTCAAGGGGTCAGCGGCGCGTGCCCCGACAATCACATCATCATACCCATCAGCATTGATGTCACCGCTGCCAATCGACCAGCCGGCCAGGTCACCCGGAGTAAAACTGCCTGCGCTGGGCATCCCTGAACGGCCCAGGATGCGAGTCTCACCGTAGGTCCCGGCATTTTTCGACAAGTCAATGATCTGTCCGGGACGGTTCGTGGAACCATAAATCACGTAAGCCTTTCCCGTGTCGAACTCGGTGGTGGCCGAGGTCTCCCCGATCCGGTCCGCGAACAAGGCACCGATCAGGATGTCATCAAACCCATCACCGTTAATATCACCGCTGGCAACTGAGTATCCTGCTGAATCACGGGGATCATCTCCATACACCTGTGTGGTCCGCCGGCGCTGTAACAGGAAGTTGAGATTGACCACCGTGTTGGGAACTGAAGCCCCCCCATACACCACGTAGATGATTCCGGTATCGGTGGCCTGGGGCAAACGTGGGTCGGCCACATAAGCTCCGATGATCACGTCATCATAGCCATCACCATTGATATCACCGAAGGCGATGCCATTACCATTTTCAGATCCCAGGTAGTCGGTGGGATTCTGGCCATAAATCCGAAGCACGGGAGTGGCATCCGCGATCGAAAGATCGATTAATCCGGGCAGTTCGGCAGCCTGGCAGACAAGAGGTAAACTCAGGATGAAGACGGCAAGTCCCCCCCTGATGGATGACAACAAACGCATAATTGCCCTTCCCGTATCGTTTCGGCTTTCGTTCCGGAAAGCCCCTTCCCGGGACCACCGGCATATTCACCCAACAGAAACAACATCCGCCATTGTAATGGTAGGGGTACGATGGAAGATAGAACAACATTATTTTGTGTAAATGGGGGCCAGCTGGTACAGTCAGGGGCGGCTCACCATAAATCCTGCCTGGAGGTGCTCTTCATGGCCATTTCTGCTTCTTCATATGAGTCGGGTACCCGAACCTTCGTTTCCTGCCACCGTTATGATCCTTTCCGGCGTTTCATCATCCGCTTTCTATTGCCCGGTTTCGGCTTTCTGGTGGTGATTGCGTTCATCGTCCTCAGTTTCATGTTTTACCGGCTCTTAGGGCCTCAGGTTCCCGAGGAGATCCGTGGGCAGGTGGGCATGATGGTTGGAGCGCTTGCCCTGACAGGGTGTCTGATTGGGGGTGGGTTTCTTCTGTTGGCCTGGAATCTGAACCGCAGGTTCTTTGGAATTTCCATCCAGTGTGACCTGCAAGGGCTGTGCTATCGAGCGGGGAGCCAGGAGATCGAGGCTCCATGGAGTTCGATCCAGATCGGAAGAGTTCTGGATCTGGGAAGAATGCAATCCGCGGTCTTGAACACGTCGAAAGGGAAGATCCGCTTTGATCCCAGTTATGTCGATGAATCAGGGCCTCATCCCAGGGTGCGTGTCTGCTACAGTAAGGAGTTCCTTCTTTTTCCGGATGGAACACGGATTCCCTATAAAATCAGGGAGAATGAACTGTTCACCTTGATCGAAGAACAAACTCGAGGAGGTACTGCCCAACCCTCAAGGGAAAGGTAAGCATTCCTTGACCGCATCCAGAGCCGCATAGTCGGTGTGGTCCAGGATCATGGGGGTGATCGAGATCCCGCCCGCGAAGACAGTCTCGACATCGCTGCCAGAACGTGCCTTGCGCAGATGATAAGGACCACAATAGGAAAGCCCTTCGGGATCTTCTTTGTGAGTCTCGTAGTCCACCGCCAGTGGATCGATGGACATGGGAACCATACAGACAGGAGGCAGGACTCCCCGCTCTCCGCGCGAGGGAAAATTGACATTCCAGAATCCCACCCCTTTATCCAGCAAAAATGGGATAAGCCACTCCAGGACTGGTTTGGCCCAGCTTGCGGTTCTTTCCCAGTCACGGGTTCCATCCCGGCCGGTCAGCTGGGATAAGGCTATAGCGGGACAACCCAGCGCGACCGCTTCACGCGCCGCCGCGAGCGTCCCTGAATAGAAGGCATCCACCCCCAGGTTCGCACCCCCATTGATCCCCGCCAGAACCAGAGGTTTATGTCCCTCGAATAGGTCCAAACCGACAATCCCGACCCGTGAACAATCCGCCGGGAAGCCATCCACCACCACACCCTTCATGCCATCCAGAGCCAGGGGAACCACCTTGATCGCCTGTTTCGGATCCACCGTGGCGGCATGGCCGCGGACGGACCACCCCCGTAAAGGTGCGGCCACCTGGACATTCGTAAAGCCAAGAGATTTAACGCAGTCCCACAAGGTCTTTATCCCTGGGGCGTCATATCCATCGTCATTAGTGAGGAGAATGGGGGTGTTCAAGACTAGGCTCCTGATCTCTGGTATATTGAATCGTGGAAAAATCGGAAGGAGTGGAGGAAGTGGAAATCGAAACGTTGCCTCTATCAAACCTGCCTGGATTCAGCGGAATCTTTTTCCACGTTTTTCCGCCTTCTCCAAGAATTCCACGATTCAACATGAAGGTCTAGGGTTTGTATAAACACCCATCGCCCATTCCGGCAC
>CAYZUX010000084.1:0-21830 GCA_964481775.1 uncultured bacterium
AAAGGAGGTGAGATAGGACGAAAAAGAATCTCCTGTACCTAGTTCTGCCTGCGAAGATCCTTGCCCTGGTTGGAACCGGATTGTGGGCAGCCACGAACGAGCGCCCCGATTGTCCGGGGAAGATCGCCTGTCCGTTGACAGGCGTTGAGATCTGTGTCGATCGATGTCCAGTCGAAGGTGCTTGAGGGGGGGGCTCGGGAAGGGGCGAGCTTATCCCGCCTCCTTCCTGTCTGTGCATATGAGCAGATGAAGTTTTCTTACGGCGCTGTTCCTCTCCCTTGATTCCATTGCAGGATGAAAAAGAGCAGGTCCTTTGCGTTCACCCCATCCACGCCGTCCAGATCGGCTGAGCGAAATGTGGGCGTCGGCGAAGGTTGCGTTGGCGGTGTCGTTTCGGTAGGCGTGTTCGTGGGTGAGGGCACGAGAGGAGTCCCAGTGGGAGTCGGCGCGGCTGGAGTCTCGGTAGGAGTCGAGGTGGCGGTGGGCGCCAATTGGGTGTGGGTGGCTGTCGGGGTGGGCGTGTTTGGGGTCGCGCTTTGCTCGAACCAATCGCTTGGGAAAAACCCGACCCCGTCGTAAACGAGAACGTTCCCCGAAGAGGGGCTCGGCACGAAGACGTCTGCGGAGGGCCAGATTCCCGCCGCGACGGCGACCGAAATGCGGTTCAAAGAGGGAGGATTCGAGCCGTAAACCAAGCCATGAATGATACTGGAGGAGCTTTCAAAATTGCTGTCTCGATAGACCCAGACTTCGGAGGAGGTGTCCCCCAGCGACACGTTGACGGTCCGGCTTTCTCCAGCGGCCCACGTCGTTGGCAACCCGATATAAGTCGGCCTGCGGCACAACTGAGGTATGCTGGTTGCGGTGAAACCCGGCCCTGTATTGGTGACGATGACCTGATTACCGATGGGGTCGACCCGTGTAATCCGCAAATCTTCGACCCCGCTTTGGGAGGGTTCCACCAAAAGGGGTAGATTGAGTATTCCGCAAACTACATGGCAAACCTTAGCGATTCGCAACAGAATCTCCTCCGTTCCTTGGGGTAGGATTCCGAAGCCGGCTTGGCTCGAAGATGTCCCCTCAAGGTGGCCCGGTTCAGGGTCTGGGGGACCGCCCCATCTGGAAGAATCGAACGAACTTGGGACAGGTGTGTAACAGACTTTGTTGGAAGAGGACGACCGACCGCTATGGGGGACTGGTCATCTGGGCGAGGTCGGCTTGCGATGAAAGGGAGAAATTGAAACAATCTGTGACGGAGTGGAAGCGGTCGGACAAGGACAGAGTCATGAAGACGAAACAGGCGGAATTACCGTTCGCGGATTACACCATTGAACACGCTTCTGAGGCAATCTTTTGGGTCGCCTCGGACGCGAGATTCCTTCGGATCAATCAGGCCGCCTGCGAGCACCTGGGGTATTCGAGCGAAGAACTCCTCGAAATGACGGTCCACGACATTGCTCCCGATTACCCGAGAGAACAATGGCCAATGTTTTGGCGACGCATCCTTCAAGAAAAATGCATAACAATGGAGTCGCGCCACCGTCGGAAAGATGGCGCGATCGTTCCCATCGAGATCACCGTCAATCTCCTCGACTATGAGGGGAATCTCTTCATGGTGAGCTTTGTGCGCAATATCGCGGAAAGGAAGCGAATCGAGGAGGAAATGCGGGACCTCGCCCGATTCCCCAATGAAAATCCTAATCCGATCTTGCGAATCTCGAAGGACGGGAAGGTTCTTTACCGGAATCAAGTGAGCAGGCCGTTACTCGAAGCTTGGGAAAGCCCCGGAGAGGGTGGTTTGTCGGACTCGGTAAGGCGAGTGGTCACCGAGGTGTTCGAGTCGGGGCATAGCAAGGAAATCGAGTACGTGTGCGGCGACCAAATCTATTCGGTTCTTTTTTCCCCGGTTCACGGCGAACAATACGTAAACGCCTACGGTCGAAACATCACTGACAAGAAAGCGGCCGAGCTGGAGATCAAAAGCCTTGCCAAGTTCCCAGGGGAGAACCCAAACCCTGTGCTGCGGATCTCCCGGGAGGGAAGAATCCTCTATGCCAATGACGGCAGCCAATCCTTTCTGAAAATGTGGGGGACAAACAAGGGTGAGATGCTCCCGGATGCCTGGCAAAGGTTGATTGAAGAGACCTTCGATTCGTCGGCCTGTCGCGAGGAGGACGTCGTTTGCGGAGATCGAACCTACTCGGTCCTCATAACACCGATTGTGGAATCCGGTTATTTGAACGTCTATGGCCGTGATATCACAGACCGGAAGCGTGCGGAGGAAGCCCTCAGAGAGGCGCTTGGGGAGGTAGAACGCTTAAGACGTCGTCTTGAAGCAGAAAACATTTACCTTCAAGAGGAAATCAAACTCGAAAACAATTTCGAAGAAATCATCAGCCGGAGCGAAACCCTCAAAAAGATATTGCGCAAAGTCGAACAAGTCGCTTCGACCGATTCGACTGTTCTGGTCCTCGGAGAAACCGGGACTGGCAAGGAACTCCTCGCGCGCGCCATTCATAATCTCAGTCGGCGCAGAGAACGTCCACTAGTCAAAATCAATTGCGCAGCTTTACCGGAGAACTTGATCGAGAGCGAGCTCTTCGGACATGAAAAAGGGGCCTTCACGGGAGCGTTGGATCGCAGGATCGGAAGATTCGAACTTGCGGACGGAGGAACTCTTTTCCTGGACGAAATCGGAGATCTTCCCTTGGGCTTACAGGCTAAGCTGCTTCGAGTTCTACAGGAGGGAGAATTCGAGAGACTGGGAAGTTCTGCGACCAAAAGAGTGGACGTCCGAATCATTGCGGCGACGAACCACGATCTCGAAGAGGACGCCAAAGCTGGACGGTTTCGGGAAGACCTCTACTACCGCCTAAACGTCTTTCCGATTCGGAATCCACCACTCCGGGAGCGTAAAGAAGACATCCCTTTGCTTGCGCAACATTTTGTTGCGAAATTCGCTGCGCGCATGGGCAAGAAAATCAGGAAGATTCCCCAGTCCATCCTCCAGGATTTGCTCGATTACCGTTGGCCGGGAAACGTTCGGGAGTTGGAGAATGTCCTCGAACGCGCGGTGATTGTTTCACAAGGCGACCACTTGCAGTCCGGAGATTGGATTCCCAAGGATCGCCCCCTTCCCGGTCGGAGCCAATTCCCTGATCTGAATGAACTCCAGCGAGAACACATTCTCGAAGCCTTGAGACTTACCGGTTGGCGGGTCAGCGGCGAAAAAGGCGCTGCCAAGCTCCTGGGCGTTAAACCAACCACGCTGGAGGCTCGAATGAAAAAACTCAAAATCGAGCGCGGAAATACCTAATCTCCAACATTTCGTGATATTCCCACTATGATGGGAATTACTTCTGTTGCGCGCCCTCCCCAAGCCTTGTCATTTCATCCCGAATCCACTCAGAACATTTGAGTTGCGCTGACTTGAGTGGGCCCTCTCAAGTCTGGCCCCTGGCCTGCTCTATTCCAGCGAAAGCCATGACAGAGAAAGCAATTCTTCCGGTTGTTTCCGACTCGAATTTCGAAGCCGAGGTCTTGAATTCGGCCCTGCCGGTTTTGGTTGAGTTCTGGGCAGATTGGTGCGGGGCCTGTCATATCCATGCTCCCATGCTGGAAGAACTGGCGTGGCGATACAGGGACCGGCTCAAGTTCTTCCGGATCGACCTGGGCGAGAATTCAAAAATCGCGCAAGCCTTTGGAGTAAGAGATCTCCCGACCCTGTTGCTTTTCAAGTGTGGTTCCGTCGTCGACCACATCGTGGATCTGATTCCGCGTTACGAGCTTACCAAAAAACTGGAGTCGCTCCTGGAGGGAGCCCAAAGCATCGATTGATCCTTGTGATCGAAAGATTGGAGGTTGAACAACGTGAACGCGACAATCGCTATTCAAAAAGGAACGAACTGGTCACAACCGATTTCAGAGACGGTTCTTTCCGGCGCCGAAAGATCGATGGCCCCTGCGAGAGGGGTTGTGCGTGTGTCCTCGCAAGAGTTGAGACGGAGGTGGGCCGATTTTTCGGATGAAGAACTCATGGTAGCGTGCCGGGAGGACGAAGGCGCCGCCCTTGAGGAACTTTATCGAAGATACCGGCATCGGGTCTACGCCTTTGTCTTCCGTAATTTCGGGAGAAAGGAACAAATCGAGGACATCGTACAGGAGGTCTTCTTCCGCGTTTATCGAAACAGGAAACAATACGAGCCGAATGGGAAATTCTCCATTTGGCTTTACAAGATCGCCCGGAACCTTTGCATCGACGAAACCCGCAGGTACTGGAACAAGATCGTATCAAGAGAGGCGGACATGGTTTCGACTTCCAAGCGGTCCGAGTTTGTCGAATCCGTTCCCAATGCTGAGAAGGGAGTGCGTGACCTTATGGACGACGACCGGAAAGGCGCCATTCTTGAAAGAGCCATGCGGGAGCTGACCGATCAACAGCGAGAAATCATCATTCTCAACAAGTTCCAAGGGCTGACTTATCGGGAAATCGGCGAGATCACCGGGTTAAGTGGCGATGCGATCAAACAGCACGCCTACCGGGCGTTTATGAGATTAAGGGAAATTCTCGATCCCTGCCGCGAGGAATTGACTGGTTCGTTCGAAACGGTTTGAACTGAGAGGATAGATGATGATCAGACAATCATACCGCATCGGAACCTTACTCGCTATCGCTCCTGCTTTCGGGTTACTTGTATCGACCTTCGTCCTCGCCGAGTCGGTCACGCAAAGTGCAAGCGAAAATCAAGTCTATGCAACGGTCCTTTCAAATTACGTTGATGATCGCGGAATGGTCGATTATAGAGGCTTGAAAGCCAACTGCGCAGACCTTGATCGGTTTGTCGGGTTCATGGCCGACTTGGACCCAAATACTTACCGTGGGTGGTCGGAACCTGAAAAGATTGCATTCTGGATAAACGCTTACAACGCGCTCACCCTCCAAACCATCATCGATCACTATCCCATCAAGAAAGGCGGGGTGATTAGCGGACTGCGTTTTCCGGAGAACAGCATCCGGCAGATTCCTGGGGTCTGGGACTCGATCGCTCATACCGTGATGGGAAAATCCATGACACTGGAGCACATCGAGCACGAGATCCTCCGCAAACAGTTCGACGAGCCGCGCATCCACATGGCTCTCGTCTGCGCGGCCATGGGGTGTCCGCCACTGCGAAACGAGCCCTTTTCCGGCGATCGACTTGACGAGCAGCTCGATGACCAATCGAGGAAATTTCTCGCCACCCCCAGCAAATTCAGACTCAACTCTGAAGGGGGGACCGTTTATCTTTCCAGCATCTTCAACTGGTTCGGTCAGGACTTTGTCTCAAAATACGGGAGAAAGAATCGAGGGGCAAACCCCATTGAGGCGGTCCTAATCTTCGCGTCTAAATATGTTGACCAATCCAGCGCGGCGCGTCTCGTGGCAGGTAATCTGAAGGTGAAGTATTTGGATTATGACTGGTCGCTCAACGAACAGAGATGAGAAGCGTTTCGATGAATTCCCGAAAATTGGTTCAAAAGCGCATAGACCAAACCTTGATTGAATCCCATGGGGCAAGTATTGGTTATATGACAAGACTCTGGACACCATGATCGAAACGGGGTAATCCTCGGTAGCGATCAAGGGAGCCGATCCTAACCAGCGGTAATCACAGTTATCCATGACTTTGAGGAGATTCTTGCTTGACTCAAACCAACGGGCGACGGCTGATTGTCTTTACACGGTACCCTGAACCAGGGAAATCCAAAACGCGCCTGATTCCAGCTCTCGGTCCTAAAGGCGCTGCGGAATTGCAGCGTAGGATGACTCTTCACACCATTATCGTCGCGCGTGGAGCGGCCCAGAAGCTCTCGTTGACGCTGGAAGTCAGATATACGGGCGCCGAGGAAACGGAGTTTAAATCTTGGCTTGGACCGGATCTGGCCTATCGCACGCAATGCCATGGCGAACTCGGCTGCCGGATGTCAGAGGCTTTTCAGCAGGGATTCGATCGCGGAGACCGTTCCATTGTTCTGATCGGTTCGGATACTCCCGATTTGAAAGTGGACATAATTGTAAACGCATTCGCTTCGCTCGATAGCCACGACCTAGTTCTGGGGCCATCGCGAGATGGTGGTTATTACCTTATTGGTTTACGCCGACCCGCTCCCGAATTGTTTCAGAGAATCTATTGGAGTACAGGTCAAGTTCTTGGTGAAACTCTTGACCGAGCACATCGAATAGGACTGTCTGTGACACTACTCGACCAACTCTCAGACATTGATTTACCCGAGGACCTACCAGTGGCCGAACGTGCGCTTCCGGTTCGACCGAAGGAAGAGCCACCCTTGATCTCTGTAATCATACCAACCCTGGACGAAGCCGCTCATATTTGTGATGTCCTCTCAATCCTTATTCCAGAGTCGGCGCTAGAAGTTATTGTCGTTGATGGGGGTAGTCTTGACGACACTTGTAGGCTGGCTGAGGTCTATGGAGCAAGAGTAGTTACGTCCGAAAAAGGTCGTGCCCGACAAATGAACGCCGGAGCTGCAACGGCGAGAGGCCAGATCCTTCTATTTCTCCACGCAGACACTATTTTGCCTTCGGGATTTTTGGATCCGGTTGAAAACTCGCTGCGAAGACCGGGAGTGGTCGGAGGCGCGTTTTTGATTCGCTACGATTCTTACACTCCCATGCTTCGCCTGATCCAATGGTCAGCCAACTTTCGGTCACGATGGTTCCAACTACCTTATGGAGATCAGGCCCTCTTTCTATCCTCCTCCCTGTTCCGTGAGTTAGGAGGGTTTCCGAATCTACCGGTGATGGAGGATTTGGCGCTGGTAAGGAGGCTGCGTAAGCGCGGAAAGATCGTTACGTTGGCTGTTCCTGCGGTTACCTCTGCTCGGAGCTGGCTCACGATTGGAACGTGGAGGGTCACTTTTTTTCACATCACCGGATTGTTCGCCTATTGGCTCGGAGTCTCTCCCAATAAAATCCATACATGGTTTCTCCGGGGAGGTTACTATCATTCGAAACGCGCATTGAGAGGGGAATGAACTCCATCAAGATTTCGCGCGATCCGACGGGGGAAAATTCCCTCGGAACCAAACTACTCGTTCAACCTGGGGCGATACCGATATCCGCAGTCGTTATTTCTCTGGGAGCGTCGCGACGAAATCGAACGCCCGTTGAATCCAACCCTGGAGCGCACGCCGTTCTTTGAACGCTTCCGACTCCACCATGATCCACCCACGCATCGCCCGACCCGTAATGTCGAACGGCCGGACGAACTTTTTACCGATCAGTTGATCGTGCGACACGGAACCTATCCGAAGAATCAGAAAATCCTTCCAAACGCCGCAACACATATTCCCGTTGAGGAGGAACCCGATGCCGCCAAACATCGATTTCTCCGTGAACCCTTTTTTACCAGCAATCAGATTACGGATTCGTTCAGCGGTTTCCGAGTTGTATGGCATATTGCCTCTCCTTTCGGACGAATGGCTGCTCACCCAGACATCGAGGAAACGTGAGAACGGTCATTGCCCGCCCTCACCTTTCCTCTGGCCGGGAAATGGTTGAAATCGGGGACCGGAACCTCATCCATTGCCGCCATCTCCGCCACCTGTCCCGGACTGGCCGCGATGTGGAGGGCAAGTTGGCCCGCTGTCATTGACCTTTCATGCGGTGTCCAGCTCAACTGTCCAGTCGGGATGCGCTCCAGGAACTTCCTCGTCGTATGCGCTTCTTGCTCGAACTCCGCCAATAATACCTCTGCCATGCTCATTTTCTTGCTCGCTTTTCTTTTCTCGATCTCTTTCCTTCATCCTCGAATAAGCCGCTGATGAAGAGTTTGAGTTGCGCCAGGTTGCGGGAAACCAGCGCCTCATTACGCGAGCCTTTGAACAGCAAGAGCGACCCCTGGATGGCGGCGATCCAAAGGGAGGCGAGGCCAGCCGAGTCCAGTTTCACACCCCTTTTCTTGCAGGCGTCCTCAAGGAGTCTTTTGAAACGGTCTTCGGCATGAATAAGACAATCATTGGCCGCGCGCCGCAAATCGGGGTGACTCTCTGAAATTTCTTGAAGCGTGGTCCCGGCCAGGCATGACTTGAAGATGTTCGGGTTGGAGAAGATGCCGATGAAATGGTCCATGTATCCGATGATCTTTGCCACGGGATCCCCCTCGGACTGAAATGTGGCTCCCGCCTCCATCGCGGACGCCATGTTGTCCCACTGTTCCAGGCATACTTTAGCCAGCGCTTCCTTACTGGAGAAATGGTGAAAGAAGGCGCCTTTGGTCACTCCCGCCATCTCGCAAATCTCTTCCACTCTGGTCGCCACGTAACCATTCCTGCGAAACAGCTCGGTTGCCGCTTTCGCCAGCTCCTGTCGGGCGCCGGATTCCCGTCGTTTTGTCATCGACAATTTCCATACCAACCGGTTGGTATGTTGTCAAGATCTAACCCAACATTGAGATGACTTTCCCATGGAAGGCGTGATAGTGACCAAGAAATGCGGCGCGAGCGCCCCGAAAAGCGCCATTCGCGACCCCGAACGGCCCGATTTCTATCAGATGAGAAATCAGGAATTCCATCTTGGAGGGCGCCTCTCCCCTGACTTGAGGCCGTCCCACCTACTGGAGTCAATGCGACTTTCAAGCCACCAGGCCGTTTTCGACCAGGATAAAGAAATCCGTCTCGCAACCCACTCCCAAAGAAGCCAGCCCATCCAGATCCCATGTTCCACGGGCGCGATCACATAGTGAAAAAAGGTTCCGCCCTCATACGGAGTTCCGAGCAAAGCGGTATCCGAGAAACGATACGCCACCCAGAAACGCAGGTAGTAAAGGAGAAGCAAGCCCGAAACGGCGTACCACGCGCGGGAGCGCGCGAACGGCAGTAACGGCAGCGCCCACGTCCAGTACCAGGGGTTCATCGTTGGGGAGAGGGCCCAGAACCACGCGATCGTCAAGAATGCACATCGCAACCAATCCTCCGGTTCGTTGCTGCGACTCGCCCCGTACGCCATCGCTACGGCTACAATGACAAACAACACGAGTGTCAGGAGTCGCGCCGCCAGGAATGTCGCGCTCTCGATATCTCGCCCAAGCCCCCTCACAAGCGTTTGACCCAACGCCAGCCGCCAGGACTCGGGAACAATCACGAACCATGGCTCCAGAGTTGGAGCGGAGGTCTCCACCGAGGGGTTTCCCGGACGAAGGTTTTCGACAAGAACCAGGAAGGGAAGATCGTTCATTTCCCAACGGCTCAGAAACGCGGTAACCCCGGATGAGTGTCCATAATGGGTTGATGTCGATTCACCAAATTCTATTTCAGGAGTTTCGAATTCCCGGATCTCCGCTTGTTCCGTCGATATGCTGGATGTCAACGCCATCGGCGCTACGCTGTGGGCGGCAAACAACACGCAACCGAATAGAAAACCGAGGGATCCTTTCCAACTTCCCCGTTTGTACGTTATGACCATCATGAGCGGAAGCAGCACGATGGGGTAGAGTTTCGCCCCGGTGGCCAATCCCAGAAACAATCCTGAAAGCGAACTCCGGACAATTCTCGACTCTTCGCCCGGACACCCCGCTCGGGGGATGAGAAAATGAATGGCAGCCATGGAAAAGAAGACCGCGATCGAATCGAAATGCCCGCTGTTGGCAAACTCCTTCAACACCAAGGGAGACCAGCCGTAAAGGATGGCCCACGCCGGGCTCCGACCGGTCTTCTTCAGCAACGCGAACAAAACAAACAGGGTCGCCAGATCGAAGCAGACCACGAGTCCTTTTAGGACCAATACCCGCTGGAACAAGGAAGTTCCGCTCGGAGTAAAAGCAAAGGCCATCGCAAAAACCGCTTGAGATGTCATCGGGTAAAGGGTGGTCAGGTCGGCGTAATGGATTCGTTGCAACGCTTCGGCCAGGGAAGGCATCCCATCTCGTAGTCCGATCAGTCGCCTGAGATCCTCCGGCGTAGGTGTTGTTTCATCGGCCTGAAGAACCTGTTCCGGGCTATAACGATAGGGACTGACTCCTTGGGCCACAGAGGCCCCATCCCACAGGTAGCGATAGATATCGATTTCCTGGATCGGAGTCGAAGGAATCAAAACGACTCGAAAGACGATCGCCCCCACCATGACGATCCTAACGACGGCGCGCTTATCGTCGACTTGCAACCCAAATCTAAGGGCCAGGAGATGCAATCCGAAGCAGGTGGCAAGGAGCGCCAAGACCAAAAGAATCGGCCTCTCCACGAACGGAGAGTTATAATCGAACCGTGCGCTCAAATAGCAAACGGCCGCATAGATTCCCGCCTGGATCAGTAGGAGACCCCACAGAATGCGAATCCGATGTGGGAGGGGGCCACTGCCGACCTCCCAAGCCCGTTCCCCTTCGCGTCTCACTTCTCTTGCCATGTCGACCACCGGTAGCGGGCGATTGTGTAGAGAATCTTGTAGCCAGCCTTTAGAGTCCCGCCTATGGTTCCGCTGATCTTGCTGACTCCGACGCGGTGGCGGTATCGCACGGGGACTTCGCGAATTCGTAGTCCTGCGACCACAGCCTTGATCTGCATTTCGACTGTCCAACCGAAGTTTCTGTCCTGCATCTTCAGCCGCCGCAGAGCATCCCAGGAAATTGCGCGGAATGGACCGAGGTCCGTGTAATGCGCTCCCCAGAACAAGCGCATCAGGAAACAAGCGAGTTTGTTTCCGTAGACGCTCTGGAACGGCATGGCGCCCGGTTCTCGTTCTCCGATTAACCTCGATCCCAGAACAAAATCGGCCTCGCCATCGAAGATCGGTTGGACCAATGTCGCTGCCTCCTCGGGGTGATCGCTATAGTCGCCGTCAAGGAACAGGACGACCTCCGGCGACCCTTCCCCCCTACTCGCAAGAGATTCCAAATGAGCGATTCCCGCAAGACAGGTGGCGCCGTATCCCCGGCGCTCTTCATACACCACGTCCGCTCCCAACGATCGCGCGACCTCCGCCGAGCGGTCGCTTGAGGCATTGTCGACAACAATGACTCGACCCACTTTCGGTAGGTCGCCACACACCAATCGGAGGGACGCCTCCTCGTTGTAGACCGGAATAATCACGGCCACCTTCGACAACCGAAGCAAGGTCCCCGTTCGATTCCTCGTCACATTCGATGCTCTCTGAAGATCGATTGAATCCTCCACTAACGGGAGCCGGACCCTGGGTGGGACGGAGTCGTATGGGTATCCGACCCGCTCGGTGAGCGGGAAGGCGAGGAACCGGTTCCGCTTGAGCGTGAATCCGACTGGCAACCTGCGAATACTAGCGTTAAGACAACATATCCGATTAACAGCCAATAATTTTTCCTCATGGGAGTTCCTTTCATGAATACGGTTTTGTTCCGTAATAATGGACCTGCTTTCAGGTTGGTTCATCGTTTCGAAAACCATTGTCGTTCAAATTCATTCGATAGTCGTTCCGAAACCCTTATGGGCAGCAATTGCCACCCGGGTCCACCTTGTAATTTTCCCTTGTTCGGGAGTCGTCCCCCCCGCAATTGAATAACCCGAAATGCGAACTTCGATTGCCCATCACGTGAAAATGTGGCGCAAACCGAGTCTCCGCTAGCATCGAAGCGGTGTTTCCGCAAACGAGCGTGGGTTTACTGGTAAGAAATTCATGATGCTCGTCAAATACGAAAGAATGAGGCGCATCCTTCAGGGTCCCCAGGTACCAGGCCACTTGTCCGTAATCTTCGCAACGGTCCTCCAACGAAGTGAGATTGAAGGCCCGAATCGTTAGCGACACAAAATTCACCATCCCGATTTTGTTTTCGATCTCGTCGTCCTTAATGGCGATGGGAGCTTTCTTGACGACCCTGAAGTCTCGGATCCCCTGGAGCAGCAACATCCGTCTAAAATCCTCCAGGTACATCGCGCCCGCGAGACATTCGCCAAGGAGAACGGGATCCCGAGCCAAGTTCGAGGGAATACGACGATCCGCGAAGACATCGGAAAAGAAGAGTTCCCCTCCCGGCTTCAAGACGCGAAAGATTTCGGAAAAAACGAGATCCTTATCGGGGGATAAATTGATCACGCAATTCGAGATCACCACATCGACGGAATGATCCTTTATCCCCATGGCGCGCAGGTTTTCCATGTAGCCTTGGAGGAAAACGACGTTTGGGGCGGGCAATCCAAAACGCTCGGTCTGCGATTCGACGTGGCGCCGGGCCACTTCGAGTTGCTCCTCGGTCATATCGACTCCGATAACCTGCCCGGAGGGGCCGGCCAGCTTCGAGCAGAGGTAGACATCCCGGCCCGTTCCGCAGCCGAGGTCCAGAACGGTCTTTCCCTCGATGGCCGGAGGAATCGGAGCATCGCACCCATAGAATCTCTCCACGATCTCGGGATTGATGTCGGAGAGGATGGCTCTCAGGCTGGGACTTAGGTCGTTCGGAGAACAGCAAGCGCCGGTCTTGAGGTCTTTAGTCCCGGCCAGGACTCGACCGTAGTACTCCTTGATACTGTCGTGAATGTCAGTTTCGGTTTTCATGAATTGATCCTTATAAGTGACGGTGTACGCCATCCTAACTCTGGTTGTTCATTCGGTGACGGCATAAGCCGGAACCGTACTTTCTTCCGCGACGAGAGCTCCGCCACAGGACGATCCAGCGCCTGCGGCGCATCCCCAGCAATGCTCACCGGTCGCGATCCGGCGGCGAGCATGGACCTCGGGTTTGAATTCCGAGATGTGTTTAGGAGCTCCTTTGAATAAGGGCAGCCGGAGGGCGAGATTGAAATCACAATCGAAGAGAGTTCCATCCCATCCAACGCTGATCTGATGTCGACACATGAGGCCTTCGACGGTCTTCGGGCTGAAGGATTCCCGGAGGAGTTGGAGGTATTCCTCATACTTCCCTTTTCTCTTTAGGTCCCCACGAAACTGTCCGATGGGCATGTTCGCGATGGTATACAACCTTGAAAACGAGATACCGAAACGATTCCGAAGTTCTTGTCGGTACTCCTCTTCGAGACGGACTTGAGACTTCGGGAGGTAGGGGCCGATCGGGTTGTAAATCAGGTCAAGGATCAGGTGATCTTCCTTTCCGTATCCGACGGAATTCAAGATGCGGAGGACTACAATGCTATCCTGGAACACCCCCTCTCCGCGCTGGGCATCGACGTTTTCCTCCTGGTAACAGGGAAGCGAAGCGATCAAATGAACCCGATTGTCGCGATAGAAGGCCGGAAGATCCGTGAACTCCGGTTCCAGCAAGATCGTCAGGTTGGTTCGAACCGTGACGCTTATATCCTCGTTGCGCAGAGCTCGTATAAATTCGCGAAAATGGGGATTGATTTCCGGCGCTCCCCCGGTGATGTCGACCTTCGGGACTCGAAGATCGCGGACCACGCGGAGGACATGTTCCATCGTCTTCCATTCCATTTGCTCTTTTCGACGAGGGGAAGAAGCGACGTGACAGTGGGCGCATTCAAGATTGCAAGTAAGCCCGACGTTGACCTGGATCGTTTCGATTCCACGCGCTATCAGACCATTTGCGCCTTCGAGCGCGCCCACCCGACTAGTAAACGAGTTTGAAAACTCCAAAATACCGGCTCCCTCATTGGCACGTTTGGGGAGCTCCACATTCAGGGAGCCCGGCCGCATCATGGTTTATGGAGAAACGACCCGAATGGGGGGTTGTAACAAGGCTCTTCCAGCCCGTAGGCAAAGAAAAGGGTTGGTTTACTTAACTGAAGCGCGGGTTGATGGAAAACGGAAACGGTTGGAAGAGCTTCAGATCTGTCTCTCCCTAAGCGGATCGAGAATAAACCATGTTTATTGATTTCGCCGATCTCCATTGAGCAGACTCTCGATTCCTCCAAGGCTGCGGAGCAACGCCAGTTCGGATTTGTTGTACTCGACGATGGCTTGGACCTGGTTGGTTTGGGCGCGGGCCAGGGCCTCCTGCGCCTGGATGACTTCGTAGGGGATCGCGAGCCCTTCGCGCAATCGGGATTCGGTCAGTGAAAGTGAGGCCGAGGCCGCCTCGACCTGCTCACGGGAGAGATCCATCTTCTCCTCGTTGGCGCGGACGTGGGCCACAGCCACAAGGACCTCTTCAGTGACCTGGTTTTCGATTTGTTCCTGCCGCACGCGCGCCTGGCCGAGCAGGGCTTCGTTTCTTTCAAGGTTGGCCCGGTCTCCTTTGCCGAGATGCTCGGTAGCCCATTCGAGAGCGAGCCGGTAATCCTGACGGTCGTCGAATTCGTTTAATCCGCTCCCCTCATCCCCGCCGAAACCGCCAAACGCGGCGGATCCGGAGAGCTTCGGCAAGAATCTCTTCTTAGCGGCGGCCTCGCGGCGAGTTTGCGCCGCTGACTGCAAATACCGTTCGCGAAGAAGCTCCGGTCGACCTCCCAGGGCCGTTTGCACAAGTTCTTTTCTTGAACCTTGTTGTTCGACCAACCGGATCGGCAAAGCCGCGCCCTCCATGGGTTCGAGCGTAAGAAACGGGTCCAACCTCAATTGGGTGGCCAGAGCCACCGATGAGACCTGTGTCGATGCGCGCGCATCCGCAAGTCCTTGAGCTTGCTCCGCGCGGAAGGCTTGCGCGCGGGCGAGATCCGCCTCCAAAGCCTTTCCTCGATTGACCAGGCTCCCCTCCAGGTTAACGAGCGCCTCGCCTCTGCGAACCGATTCGAGCGCCACCTGTTCACTGGCTCGGGCCCCAACCAGCTCGAAAAAGCGGATCGCCGCATCGTAAAGACGCTGGTCACGCATGGCTTCGAACTCGGCGTCGCGGGCCTGGCGAATCTGGCGGACAGCCAGCTTTTCGTAGAACTCATGGCTGAAATCGTAGACCCAATCGATTCCGATCCCGGCAAACAGGGATTGTTTGCTGGCGCGCGGCAGGTCTCCCACGGTTCCCTGGATGCGCCCCTCGTGCTTGAGGAATTCGCCGAAGGCTCGGACGTTTGGAAGGTAACGGACATACGCCAGTTTTTCGTCGGCGAAGGCTTCGCGCAATCGTTCCCTGAGAAACTGGATTTCGAGGTCATTGCCTCCGGCGAGCGAAAGGGCCGACAACAAATCGATGGGATAGATTTCCGAATCTTCTTGGGGCTTTGGATAACCAGACTCTTGACTTGGGGGGGCGATAGCGGCCCATAAAGAGGTTTCCTCAGGCGCGAAAGATTCGTGGAGGGGATGAGAATCCTGAAGTGCCATTGACTCTTCCGGAGTCAGACCTTCAGTGGCTTGGACGGGGAGCCAACAGAGGAAAAGAAAGAGGAACGGTGTCCCTTTGACGAGCAAACTTGTCGATTGTGTCATCCTTACCCCTTTCTATCGGCGTGCTATGAATTCTCTGCTGAGCGACGGCGAAAAGGAGAAGAGGTCTTAACCTCCTTCGCACTTACACGAAAATATATTCTCTACTTCACTTCCATCTGCGGCGACCGCTTGAATAGCGTGTACAGGACCGGGACCACAAACAAGGTCAAAACGGTGGCCGCCAGGACACCGCCGATAATCGCTCGAGCCAGCGGAGCGTTGGCCTCTCCGCCTTGACCCCCGATCGCCATCGGCACGAGAGCCACCCAGGTCGTGAAACTCGTCATCAGAATCGGACGGAGGCGGACATGGGCCGCTTTCTTGACCGCCTCGCCGACCGGCGAGCCTTCAGCGACCAGGCGGTTGGCGTAATCCACCAGGATGATGCTGTATTCCACGACGATCCCGGTAATCATAATGATTCCCATGAAGGCTGGAATACTGAGGGCGGTTCCGGTCAGCCAAAGCGCGAGCGCCACCCCGATGAACGCCATCGGGACAGTGAGCAGGATCACGAACGGAATCGCGAAAGACCGCAGTTGGGCGACCATCACCAGATAGACCAGAGCGGCGGCGATAGCGAATCCTCCAGCGAATTGCCGGAAGGAGTCGCGCATCGTGTGGACCTCGCCCTGCATCTGGTAAGTATACCCCTTCCCCGTGTAATCCTTTCCGGCAATCTCGTATTGAACCCCTCTCGGAGTCTCCTTGCGGACGGGGGCCAAGATCGGGTCTTCCAATAAGGCTTCTTCGATCCCTCCAGCAAGCGTCCCAACATCATGCCCCGTCTCCGCGTTCACAAAAACATCTATGGTACGAGTAATGTTGCGGTGGTTGACCACAGCGGGACCGACTCCGCGCGTGATCGTGGCGAGGTTCCGGAGAGCGGCGGGGCGAACGGTGGACTCGCCCGTGATCGGGATATCCTTGAGGGTTTCGATGGACTGGATCACGTCTTCAGGATACTGCGCGCCCAGGAAATAGTGGTTTCCGTTGCGTTCGTCCACCCAAAATGCAGGTTCGAAGTTTATGCTGGAGTTCAGGCTGGTCACGATGTTCTTGACAACTTGTTCTTGTGTGACCCCGAGCTCCTTGGCTTTGATCCGGTCGACATCAATTTTGAGTTCCGGATAATCCATCCGTTGCGCTATGCGAACGTCCTTGGCGCCTGGAATCTCCTGAATACGCCGCGTGATGTGTTGGGCAATCTCATACGAGGTATTAAGGTCGCTCCCTTGGACCATGATGTTGATGGGAGAGGGCAATCCGAAGTTGAGCGCGGCGGTGAGCATCCCGCCCGTGTCGAAAGCGGCCTCCACGGCGGGGAACTCCTCGGCGAATATCTTCCTGAACTTCGCGACGTACTCGAATGTGTTTGGCATGCCGCTCTTGCCTTTGAGTTGAAGCAGAATAAATGCGTCCATCGGGCCTGAGTTGGGGGTGTAGGCCGCCGGCCAATCCATGAGCACACCGGCGTTGGAAATGAGCATCTTCAGATTGGAATCTGGATGCTTTTCGTTCGCCGGATACTCAGGGTCAGGTTGGCCCATTTCTTCAATAAGGCGCGATTCGATCTTTTTCAAGACATCCTCGGTGATTTCGATCCGAGTCCCCGAGGGCAGACGGGCATAGATGGTAAACTGATTGGAGTCGACAGGCGGAAAGAGCTCCGTCCCCAATCGGGTCGCCAGGAACAGGGCCGCGACAACGCCCGCCGCTGTCAACAAGAGAACAAGAACTCGCGCTTTCATCACTCCATTCAACACCTTCACGAACAACCCGGAATCCGAATCCTCCCCGCAGGAAGGCGTTTTCGTTCCGGGTGAGGTTAGAAACTTGATGCAATACGAAGGAATGACCACCAGGGCGATGGCGTAACTGCCGACGACGGCGAACGCCACTGCGATCGCAAGCGGTTGGAAGAGGAATCGGGGAACCCCGGTCAGGAACACGATGGGGAAGAAAACCACCAGGAAGGTCACGGTCGAAACACCCACCGGAAGAGCCACTTCGCGGACCCCCTCCAGCGCCGCCTGGAAATTGGTTTTCCCCATACGCAGGTGGCGAGTGATCGAATCGATGACCACAATCGACTGATCCACCAGAATTCCGATGGCGAGAGCCAGCCCTCCCAACGTCATGCTGTTGAGCGTGTCTCCAGTGGAGTACATCCCAATGAACGCGATCAACAGCGAGAGTGGAATCGTGAAGACGACAATGATCGTGGAACCCACGCTCCGCAACGCCACCAGCACCACCAAACCCGCCAGGACCGCGCCCAGGAACGCGGCAATCTGGATACCCTTGATGCTGGAACGGACGTAAACCGACTGATCCATCACCACTTCGAGAGCGAGGTCAGCTGCACGCGTGTCCATTTCCCGTAAGCGCTGAAGCATGCTGGTGAGTTGCGTCTTAATATTATCCACGATCTCGATGGTGTTGGCGCCCGGTTGACGGTAGATGGGGATGTAAACCTGCCGACGACCGTTAATGCGAACGAGGTTGGTTTGAATCTGAGAGGAGTCCTCCACCTTGCCCACGTCGCGCATGAACACCATCGCCTCTCCGTCGTATCGGATCGGAATGTCGTTAAGCTCTTCAACGTGTTTGGTCATCGCGTTGGAGACGATCTGGTAATCGATGTCTCCGAACTTGGCGTTGCCGGTCGGGATGAAAACATTCTGCTCGTTCAGGGCGTCGGCGATGTCGAGCGGAGACAGATTGCGGGCCTGCAATGCCTTGGGGTCGACATAAGCGAGAATGCGGCGGAGTTTGCCGCCGTAGACGGCGGGCGCAATGACGCCCTGGATGCTCTGAAGTCGATTCCTCAGTTCGAAGTAGGCGACATCGTAAAGAGCCTTCTCCGACATCGTGGGGCTGGAGACGCTGACCAGGCAGAGCGGAACCGAGGCGGTTGGATCGAACGGCATGACCATCGGTGGAATGGTCCCGGGCGGCAGGTAAAACAGGTCTGACATGGCGTACGAGGTGACCTGAGACATCGCCGTGTCCATGCTGATGTCCTCGCGGAAAAAGTCCTTGACGATGCAAACGCCGGTCATGGCCTTGGCTTCCTGGCGCTCGATCCCAACCGATTGCCCTGTCCACCGTTCCAAGCGGCTCATGATGTCCCGCTCCATGACCACGGCTGGCATGCCGGGATAGAAGGTCACGATCTGCACGGCTGGGGTTTTGAACTGGGGAAACAAATCGGCGGGGATTCTCGCCAGCGAGGTGATCCCCACGACGATGATGGCCAGGACCAGACAAACGACCAGATAGGGATTCTTGAGAATTCCTTCCAAAAACTTCGTCATCGAAAA
Organism: uncultured bacterium; assembly: GCA_964481775.1. Lineage (GTDB taxonomy): Bacteria > Hinthialibacterota > Hinthialibacteria > OLB16 > OLB16 > OLB16. Next base: position 18,625 of record CAYZUX010000084.1, read on the forward strand.
GAATCTCCTGCGCGTCTTCGATTACGGCGCGGCGGCGACACGGACTTTCGCTCCGTTGGTTAAGGCAACCTGACCGGCGATCACCACCCTTGCTTCATCCGTAAGACCTTTCGTGATCTCGACGATTTCACCATCGTCGTATCCGATCTCGACCGGGACCAACTCCGCCGCTCCATTCTCCACGCGCCAAACAGAGACTTTGCCCCCTTTCATCACCAGGGCCGTCGCGGGCAGCGTCAGCGCGTCTTTGCGCCTTTCAAGTTCCACGGAACATCGGACGAACATACCGGGTTTGAGGAAACAATCCTCGTTCTCGATCTCGCCCTCGGCGAGCATCGTCCGGCTGTCCGGTTCGAGTGCCTCGGCGACGCGCGTAACCTTTCCTGAAACCGGATAATGGGGGAGCGAGTCGGGAACGAAAGTGAACTCGGTTCCGGGTTTCACGTAGGGGACATCCTTTTCCGGGACATCGAATTGCAGGCGGAGTTTTTCGTCCCGCGCAATACGGACCAGGGGAGTCGCCTTGCTACTGGCCCCTTCGTTGATGAGTTGGCCGGTGTCGACAAATCGCGCGGTAATCACCCCTTTGTAAGGGGCGCGGATAGTCGCGTACGAAGCCAGCGCTTCCAGCCGTCTCACTTCTGAATGCGCGGAGCCGACCGCCGCCTCCGCCACCGCAATCTCCGATTGCGCTACGGCCACTTGAGCCTGAGCGCTTTTCGTGTCCGCCGCAGCCGAGGCTACACCCGCCTGCGCCGAGACAAGCGACGCTTTGGCAGTCTCGTATTCGCCCTGCGCTTCCTCGAATTCCAATTCCGTGACAGCGTTATCCGCCTTCAGGCCTTGGTATCTCTTGTAAACGACCTCTTTGAGTTTGGCCTCGACCTCCGCTTTTCGCACATTGGCCACTTCGGCCTTCTCTTTTTCGTTATAGGCCTCCGCTTGGGCCACTGCCGCGTCCGCTTCCGCCTTCGCCTTCGTCAGCAGCGCGACCGCTTTTTTGTATTGCGCCTCCGCTTGGGCGAGCTGCGGCGCCATTTCCGGAATATCCAGTTTCGCCAACACCTGACCCCCTTCGACACGGTTGCCGATGTCGACCCCGATCTCGCCCAGGTATCCCGAAACCTTCGCGTACAAGGTCGCTTCTTCGTATGGTTTGAGGGTCCCCGGCAAGGCGAAAGTCCGTTCGATATCCCGCAGCTGCGGCTGGACCACTTCCACCGTTACCTCTTGACCGAAAGTGGGCGACGACAAGAAGAGTGCCATCGCCAGCCCTGGGACAGCAATCTTGCGGAGGAATCGGAACAGGATTTCTGATGTCGGCGATTCACCGGGGGCGCCCAGCGCGGTTCCTTTAGGAATCATCTCTCGATCTCCAACCCTGAACGAATTCCTTGAGTTCTTCTTCCGGGCACGCTGCTACGATCACATAGGTCAATCCGGACTTGGTCCAAACGGCAGCGGAATGTCCCCGCTCGGCGCCGAAGGAGATTCTGGCCGGATCCGGTCCGGAAAGGCCTGCAATCGAACTGGCGTCGAAACGGCGCGCATCACCTACGAACAGGGAAATACGGTTTCCATTCCAATTGTAAAAAGCCAAAGCGACCCTTTCCTCCCCGATGTGGCAAAGCCGCCCTCCTTCCAATGAAGCGGGCAAGGCGGGAAGTTGAGGTGTGAATGGAAGTCTCGGTTTGAACCATTCATCGAGTTCCTCGAGGTCGCCGGTCTTCAGTTCGGCCACCTCCTGACGCTGGGCGTACTCCATGTGATCGAGCACGAACAGCGATAGCGGGAGGCGCCCGGCCGGATTCCAATCGAGCAAAACCAACCCGAGCACAGCGATGGCCAAGCCCGCCGCAAGAGCCTGGGTCCAACGAACCCTATATGCCCTCGGAAGCGCCTTTGGGCCAGACTCCTGTCGCGCCATCTCCTCCACGGTTCGCCGGAGATAGGGAGGCGCCTCAAGTTGAGGAAGCCGCGCTCGCACCGAGCGGGAGAGCGCGGCCAGCTGTTCGCATTCGTGGCGATACTCCGCATCGGTCTCCAGAAATTCTCGGAGTTCGCGCTCTTTGTCACGGCTCAGTTCTCCATCAACCAGCGGTTCCAGGAGGCTGGCGGCTTCATGACGATCCATGACCGGTCTCCTCCTTTCGGTTGACGAGTCCTCTCTCGATGGCGCATTCATAGAGGAATTTCCGCATACACTTTCGGGCGCGCGAAAGCCGCGAACGGACAGTTCCAACCGGACAGGCGGTCGCTTCGCTGATTTCCTCATAGGAGAGGCCCGAAATCTCTCTCAGGACAACGATCACGCGCTGGTCTTCGGGTAGCTTGCGGAGAGCCGTCTCGACTTCTTCTTGCAGAGCTTCCTCGATCACAGCCGCTTCGATGACTCTCAATCCGGTATCTGAAACAAGATCGTCATAGTCCTCCAGCGCCTCTACCGCCACGAGCGCCGGCGTTCGTCGCTTCTTCCTTTGATGGTCGATAAACCTCCCATGGAGAATCCGGTGGAGCCATGGGCGTATTTTCGCGAGATCGAGGAGCTGACTTCGCTTTTCAAAGGCTTGGGCGTAAACCTCCTGAACCAGATCCTCCGCTTCCTGCGGCGACCGACAAAGCCGAAGGGCGGCGCTGTAGAGTCGATCCAGTTCAGCCAGAGCAGCTTGGGAAAACGGGTCTCTATTCATCATCCTCTATATTCAAAAGACGAACGCCGGGCGGCAAAAGTTCCATCGAGTTCATAGATGAGGAGCGTGCTGAAGAGTTTTTCGGTGTGCCGCAAGATCAACGACGGCAATACGCCTTCTCGGATGGGCTCGATGAACCTCTCGTGAGTTCATTTTTCAGGAGTTACAAAGAAAAATGGTGATCAAAGGAAGGATCTCTACATGTTTCGTCTGTGCCATTTTGTGCCATTTTGCGTTTTCCAGGGGTGGTCTGAGGGGGTATCCAGGGGGTGTCTCAACCGGGTGAGGTCTCTTCTTAAGTGTTTGATTGTGTTGCGCTAAGCGCTGATTATATTGGACTTGTGGTGAGGGCCAGATCTGGTTCAAATCCAGTCGCCCCGACCATCTTAAGTTCAGCAAAATCCAACAAAAACAACCATAGACCTTAGACTTACAAGATAAAGCAACCCTCTTTCTGTAATAGTTGAAAGGTCAGAAGGGGAGGTCGATGTCGGTCTCCTTGATGTTGAGATAGAT
>CAYZUX010000085.1:0-21773 GCA_964481775.1 uncultured bacterium
CTTTAGATGGTCGGGGCGACTGGATTTGAACCAGCGACCACTTGACCCCCAGTCAAAAAAAGACCCCTCAGAACACTGAGGAAAACAGCAAAAACCTCAACAAAATGACGATCGTGGCACGCGCGCAGTATTCTCCCGGAAGTATCCAGGGCGCAACCGGGGCGCAAAGAACATGTCTGAGACTTGTTGAAAGAGAGGCATGATTTGGTTCATCCTAAAGGCCTACCCAAGGAATTAAAGGAAACTAGACATCATCTGTTATGTGAAGAGGACGGATTCACAAAGACGAAATACCTACCAGTTCGTATTCCATTGGCCTTGTTTGTCAATTTAGCCTCTTTTCCATCCCAAAGCGGTTGACTCTTGTAAGACTGCCCTTTACATCTACATGAATGTTCCATAATATACCAATATGAATCATGATAGGTCAATTTGCTTCTTTGTGGGTGTGGTTGTAGTCTGCGACCTCTTTATTCAAAAGGGACTCGGGTCACCCGTATCCGAAAATTCAGATACCCACATCCGGGTGACTCAATCCACTGTGGGGAATGGATTAGGTATAAATTCTGAATGGGATTTGAAGGGTCCCGACATTTGGAGCATCACTTGGATTTCAGATGATACTGGAACCTCCATCCCATTGGTGACCTCCCTTTTCAGAGCAGGTGAAAAGGCCACTGGGGGGCTCCGTTCGCACATGTTCACCATTGACCTGCCAATCCAAACATTTCTTATCGCCGGAGCGGATGGAACTGAAACCAGTACCAATGATGGAAACAAGAATTATGTCCTCCTTAGGTCTTACCCGGATGGAACTGTATTACGGAGGGCCCACCCGCCAGGAACTCAATCACCCGTTCGTACTCGTTGGATCACCTCCGACCTGATTGGGAGGGAGGTCTATATCGAAGGTGTCGATGGAAATCCGCAACTGAATCCCTTGGGATACGCATGGATTGCATTTGGTGGGTACCGACAGGAAGACCTACATCTCACCAATCCCATTGCGAGTGAAGACCTCTGTGCGGTGCCAATTGATGCATCGGGCGAGGTTGTCGTCTGTCGAAGCCTTCCCTTTCAAGCCGCCCAACCGGAACACCGAGGGCGCTCAAGTCGAGTGATTTCTCTAGAAAATGAAACCATCCCAATTGGGGCTGCCGCTGAGGCGGTCTATCTCCTGGGGATGATCAATGAGGGATTTGATAATGGACTCTCGTGGTGGAGCGAACACATGGAGCTCCAAGCCACTCGTGATGACCAGGTCTTCATCGGGAAGGATATTGGAAAGGTTGAAATCCGCTATACGAATGGGATGAGTGATTGGATCCCTTTGACCACCGGAGTTACCGCGTGGTTCTATTCGGCCTGGGCTAGCACTCAGCTTATGGCGGTTCCAGTTCCACCTCTGCGTGAGCCGTTCTCCTCGCGTCCAGATCTTATGGGAATTCTACGAAAATCCCTGAAACTTCATGAGGATCCCGATATCGGAGGATCTCCCTCAGAACGGCACATTCATTACTATCTCCCGATCAAACCTCGACCACACTGCATCGATGCCATCGTCATCCATGACAACGATCAGTTACGAGGACGGCCACTGGTATCAGGGATCACACTGGCGGGAGCCTCTCCGGCAGATGGATTCAAGAGTTTTGGGTTCTGGAAAGCCGAGAAAGAAGACTTGGAAGGATTGATCGAGTCTTCCGGGAACATTGGTTTTGCCGATGAGGCACGGACTCTTTCACAAGTTTTGTACAACAGCGAAACCGACCTGCCAGCCAGTCCAGCCCCGGTTTTAATCCCCCAGGAGATCGATGCCTCAGTGATTCACTTTCTGGGGGGATCCGAGGCGGCCTGGCTCACGAATACATGGGCTGCGAATCTGAATGCCATCAATACCAAGTTCGACCGTGAATCGGGGTGCCACTATGAATCCTTGAGACCATCCCTTTGGTATGGACACTGGACCAGCATCGGGACATGGGGGCAGGCTCACGGAGGGGTGTATGGTGAGATCGCGGCCAGCCGGTCCTGCGAATACTACGCGACAATCGATCTACGCTGGATCCACGACCCGGAACGGCGGACTGCCTTTGTCGATTTCTGCGATAAGTGGCTCTACTTTTTTCGAAATAATCATGACCTTGATAAGGGGCCACCCAATGATGCTCTTGACATCTCGCGTTATCCGAACGATGCCCCACCGCATTGGTCTTATCTACTGAATGCTCCCATCACCCACTGTGTCTTCAACGACATTCCTGGTGACGAGGAAATGGATGGTCATGCCTCAACCTTAGTGGCGCGTTGGACAGCATGGAGAATGCTTGGGGCCCCACGAGACGAGTGGCTTACTTCCAAGCGTTCCAGCATCTACGGCAAAAGCCGTTGGGATTCCACCCGGGATGGCGCCGACTTCATCTGCTGGTTCATGGACCATACCGGCAAGGATGTGATCTATTCCGAAGGAGAGGGAACCGGTTATGGGAGAGGTCACAATGAGTGCATCCCCGAGGAGATGATAGGACAGACTGACCCAGCCCGTATTCGACACAGCTATGCCAATTGTGATATGTACGAACCTTACCCCACTTACTCTTGTTTGGTGGCGCTCCGTTGTTGCGCTCAGATTGCGGATGTGATCGGTGATTCGGCCCATGCGGAAAGGTGGCGTACTTATTCCGAGCGCTTACGAAGTGGGATGATCCGCCTGCTTCGTGTCGGAGACTATCGAAACTTCATGTGGCGTATGGGGCCCTTCAGCGTCTTCCCAAGTTTCCAGGAATCGCTTGTCCAGGCCTGGTTCTCAATATATATAGATGGGCTTGATCCACAGCGCTGGGATCCAGCGATGACACAAATTACGCGAAATACACTCCGTCGCCAAATTCAACAGCCCTATGGATACGCCCCGGTTCAGGCGATGGGATACGGCTTGGGTTGGCTGACAACTTCAGCTCTGCTTCTTGATGAGATGGACGATGCCGGTCCGCTCCTTGTGAACATCGGGAAGTACTCCTACGACAAGAATATGGACTATGTCGACCCATCTCGGGGGATTGATTGGAGAAAATGGCAGTGGCTCATCTGTGAAGGGATTAATTTATTACCTGATGGGCGTTGGTTCCGTATTGGCGACTTGACCAATGGGGCTCACCTGACTGCGCTACATGCTCTCGAAATTGCGGCAGGTATCGATGACTCAGATCCTGGAAACTTGAAAATCCTTCCCAGGGCTCCCGATCCACTTACAGGAATCCGGGTCAGGAATGCCTTCGTGCTCATCCCGGAAGCGCAAGGACTCGAGATTGCGAGAGTTGATTATACCTTCCGGAGAAGTGACTCATTCTCTCTGAAGTCCGACAGAATGCTTCCGATGCTGTCCGTGCGTGTTGGGCCATTCGATGGGGAGGAGGAGGCCCATCATCTAGCTGAGTCGATGGTGGTGCCTGAAGGAGCATCGAAACGTGTCGAGAAAAGCGGACATTTTGCTGGACGCCCAGCAAGTTGGATCTGGATTGAAGGGCTCAAACAAGTCACGGAACTGACGTTGCGATGGTGAGAACATCCTCTTTGCATGGAGATACGAAATGAGATTTTTGGGTCAAATTGTTTTGGTTTTTGGTGTTCTACTGTGGACGTATCCCCTAATGGCCGGTGAGAACAATCTCAGCAGCAAAATGGGAGACATCCTCTGCTTCAGGTCCGGCAGCTTTGAAGGCTGGGTAGTGGAAGGCGATGGTACATGGGAAATCAGCCCTTCCCCCCCTGCATCGACTACCCCCGATGCTCCTCCCAAGTATATGGTCAATTCGCTCACGAAAGGGGGCGAAGGCAAAACAGGCCTATTACGTTCACCGGTTTTCACTCTCTCTTCTCCCATCCAGTCCTTTTCAATCGCGGGAGCTGATGGAACGGAGGTCAATACAAATGATGGCGATAGCAACTACATCCTCCTCAGGGCTCATCCAGATGGTGCTGTACTGCGGAAGACTCGCCCTCCAGGACAAGCAATAGCTGTCAACGCCCGATGGGTGGTCGCGGATCTGATCGGTAGACAGGTGTACCTGGAAGTGGTGGATGGGAATCCGGGTAGAAACCCACGTGGATTCGGTTGGATTGGGTTTGGGGACTACCAGCAAGTCGAATTACCCATCGGTGAACCCACTATCAGGGACGATCTCTATGGCCTGGAAATCGATGGAGGAGCGGAGATTATCCTTTGTCGCAGCATCCCCTTCCTTGCTCTCCATCCCGATCAACGCAAAGGGACTCGGCGAATCACTGATGGAAGTAGTGAAACGATCCCTGTCGGGGCCAATGCAGAAGCCATCTACCTTCTCGGCATGATCAACGAGGGTTGGGACTATGGCCTTGCGCACTGGGGTGAGCATCCCGAAACATTGAAGGTTCGCAACGACCAAATTTTTATTGGAAAGAAAATTGGCGACCTTGAAATTGTCTATGCGGATGGGGTCGAAGACTCGCTGCCGCTTGTGATAGGCGCGACTGCCTGGTTTGTGGCCCAATGGTGTCATGGCCCAACGCATGGGGTTGCCAAGCCGGTTATGGAGCCTTTCGCATCTCGTCCAGACTACATGGAGGTCCTGAGGAGATCGCTCAAGATTCAAGAAGATTATGAACCCGCTTCTGACAGCACACGGCACCAGCATTATTACCTGGCGATTAAAACGCGGCAGGCGGTTATCGAGTCAATCAATATTCGTGACAATCCCGAAGTGCGTGGGAAACCGTTGGTTTCCGCTGTTACCCTAGCAACTGCACATCATTCTGAAAAAATGAGAAACTTTGGGCTTTGGAAAGCAGACAAAACCGACCTTACACCACGTGTAGAACCAGCGCATCTGGATGATTGGTCCCAAGATCTCAATGCCCTGTCCCGAACTCTCTACACAAGGGAGGAGGACCTTCCGGACAAAGTGGATCTGATCCCCTTTTCGGAGAACCTCGAAGCCGCCCGAATTCGCTTCTTGGGAGATCGCTGGGCGGACATGCTCACCAACATCTGGACCGCCAATATGGAACTCATCGATAAGAAATTTGACCGGGAGTCCGGTGTCTTCCATGAGTCCGTTCCAGAGGGCCCCTGGTATGGAGGCTATAGCGGTATCGGAACCTGGGGGCCTATTGGAGTCTATTACACCAAAGGGGCTTGCTGGAATCGTTGTTCTGACCATTACGCCACACTGGCCATGCGACTCATGGGAGATAAGCAGCGAGTGAAACACTACGTGGATGTTGTCGACAAATATCTGTACTTCTACCGTGACAACCACGACCCCCCCAATGGGCCCGCGAATGATGGCCTGAACGTGTCACGTTACCCCAAGGGAGCACCACCCCATTGGAGTTTCCAGGTCGACAACCCCCTTGGTATGGCTTGGGAGATCAATGAGATTCCAGGTAATGAGGAGATGGATGGACATGGCGCTACCATGGTCGGTCGTTGGGTAGCTTGGAGGAAGCTTGGGGCACCCACAAGGGGATGGCTGACAACCCCTAGGCATGATGTCTATGGCAAAAGCCCTTGGGATTCGACCCGGGATGCGGCTGAATTTATCTGCTGGTTTATGGATTACACCGGGATGGATGTGGTTTTCTCTGAAGGAGAGACGACAGGCTGGGCCGCACGCGATGCCAAAGGGGACCTTTTGCTTGTTCCCAAAGGCATGAAGGACGAGACTGATCCGTTGAGAATCCGGAAGAATTACGCCAATAGCAATCTCTACGAACCCTATCCCACATGGCTATGCTGTGTGGGTTTGCGTTGCTCTGCGCAAATAGCTGATGCCGTGGGAGACGCATCTTCCGCCTTCCGGTGGAGGGCTTATGCGGACCGCCTTCAGGAAGGCATGTATCGTCTGCTGAAGGTCGGGGACCACAACAAGTTTTCTTGGCGTGTGAGTCCCTATTCCGTCTACCCCAGCTTCCAGGACTCGTTGGTTCATGCCTGGTTTTCGATCTACTATGATGGCTACGATCCGATGCGTTGGGATGAGGACATGACTTCGATTACACGCAATACCCTCGAACGTCAGTTCAGCCAACCTCACGGACCTAATGCGGTCTTGGCGATGGGATATGGACAGGGTTGGCTGACAAAAGCCGCGCTCTTGCTGGATGATATGGATAATGCCGGACTGGCTCTGTCCGCTCTCGCAAAGTATGTCTACGACAAGAATATGAATTATGTGGATCCCCAACACGGAATCGACTGGAGTCGATGGCTCTGGATCATACCTGAGGGAACCAATATCATGCCGGATGGAAGTTGGTATCGAATCGGCGATCTGAGCAACGGAGCTAACCAAGGTCCACCACTTCACGCCCTTGAAGTGTGCGCCGGAATCGATGATACGAGGCCACAGGATCTCAAGATTATGCCTCGTGTCCCCGATTTGCTCACTGGAATTGAGATCAACCGCTTTCCTGTGCTGATACCCGAAGGAGATGGTCTCACTGATGCATTCGTGGATTATATATTTGAGCGTCCCGGCCATATCATACTTAATGCTAGCCGTGTTCTCCCAAGACTCTCGCTCCGTCTTGGACCATATGAAAGTGAGGAAGCTGCGCGTTCCGCGCTCAAGAACGGAGTATTCCCCTCCGGCTCCAAGAGCCGGGTGGAAGCATCCGGACGTTTCCATCAAGGGCCCGCATGGTGGGTTTGGATCGAGGGACTTAGCTATATCTCGACTTTGGAGATCTCCCTATAGTGACTGCGACATCAGCCCATGCGGATTACACGGCGCGGGTATCTCAATGAATCCTGACCAAGGAAAATTTGGGCGGGGATCGAAGATATGAAAGGAACGCTTTCGCTATGATTCAGATCCAGAGACACAGTTGGATCCTGGGGTATCTGCAAGAGCACGAAATCCTGAGTCTTCGAGATGGAGCAGCCTTCCTTAAAACAAGTGTCTCTACAGTCAGGCGTGACTTCGATGAGTTGGCGGAGCAGAAATTAGTCAAACGTGTTAGGGGTGGGATCTGCCTGGAGAGAGCGACATCAATCCCAATGTTACCCTTTGCATTCCGGGAAGCGCACTACTCACAGGAGAAGCTTCTCATTGCCCAGGAAGCTGCCGGACTCATCAAACCTCATGACGTCCTCTTTGTGGATGGTGGCACCACTACGTTTCACCTCGCGGATCACTTACCAGATATTCCCCTTTCCCTGATCACCAACTCCACTTTCCTCGCCACAGCACTAGAACAGGACAAGCATGTCGACCGCACGAAGATCGAAATTTTTCTGACAGGGGGTTATCTCCATCCCAATTCCGGTTTTCTGGTCGGACCGTCCGCCAAGGCCAACCTGATCCAGTACCACGCCAACTGGGCTTTCCTCTCGGTCAATGGCATCACCGAGAGAGGCATCTCACACACCAGCGAATGGGTCGCCGATGTCGAACTGGCCATGATGGATAATGCAGACAAGGTTGTTATCCTTGCAGACCACAGCAAGATTGGTCGTCCAGCCCGGCGTCAGTCTTGTGAATTGGAGAGGATTCACCTGCTCATCACGGATCAATGGCCCGACAATGAACCTGTCTTGCGCCGATTCAAGGAAATTGGCGTGGAAGTGATCGTCGTCGGTTAATCAGGAAACCTAGATCTTGGGTTGCAGGCAATTGATCAATGCATCACAATCCATCATTATCATTCTCTCTTGACCATCAACCAGAGACACCTTCTGAGTGATCATCTTTGGATCCAGAGTCACTAAGCGACGGTCTGGATGCGGTTTATTTCATGTAAATAATTGAAATTACTTAAGATATAGCATGCCTTCAACCATTGGCCCAGTTCCTCATACGTCTCTCCATGTTCTGTCTTGACTTGTATCATCAGACATCTTTATATACCATAATAGTTCATATCATTCCATGAGTGGGGATTGGTTCGTGGTCATTTAAGTCATCTATTTTCGAGGTATCGCACGATGGATCGTGGGAGTGAATGTTTAGATGAATAAGATTGATGGGGCTGTCTCCCTTTCTTGAGATGACAAATTGAGGATTCTGGGGTTCCAGGCAAACCCTCAATCGATGCCAAAGCACAAAAGGAGCACCTGCAATGTTTCTGTCAACAAACACCTCCAACTCTCTCATACCCGCCCTTCTATCGGGCGTCTTTATTCTTTCGCTCCCATTCGAGGGAGGCCAGACCAAAGGGGTGGAAAGCTCCTCTTCTCCAATCATGAAACTAGAGAACGACCCACTCCTTATTGAGATTGCCAGGCCGAATGGTGTAATCCTCCGTCTTCGTGATAAGACCTCGGGAATGGAACTCACGCCCATGGAGTCCATGGCAGAAAACTTCCAACTGATCGTAGAACTCGATTCGGAGACAACGGTCAATATCAAAGGTAGTGATCAGCCGCTGTCAGATGTTGTCCTCTCTGGGGAGGAGATGTCACTGCGTTGGGATGGTCCACTGACAGATGAAAAGGGGCAACGGCATGACATCGTTGTAGCCATGCGCATCTCTCTTCATGGGCCGCAGGCGCTCTGTGGCCTGACACTCCAGAACCATAGCGCCTATCGTATAGCGGAAGTCTGGTACCCACTACTCGGCGGAGTAAATGGCTTGGATGGAACAGGGTTGCGATCCAGAGTGATGTTGAATCCTCCTACCACTGGAGAAAAGACCATCATCAAGCCTTTCAGTGAGCATCTTGTTGAGTATCCTGGTGCCAACAATATGCCGTTTGTCGACCTTACCGCAGTATCTCATGCCCGCGGGTTTTACTTTGGAGCACATGACAAAGTGGCTCGCTACAAGGTAATCCGTTTCTTTGAACGGGGCAAAAACGGTGTCTCAGAGGTGTACACGGGATTGTCGCATTTCCCCTATGTCAAGCCTGGAGAGAACTTTGAGGGCTCTCCCATTGTTCTCCAATTTCACGATGGTGATTGGGTCAAGGCCGGCCGCGAAATCTACCGGCCTTGGTTTATTGATACATTTGGCCTGACCAGTCACGAGGACGATTGGATGCGGCAACAGAGTTTTTACCAGATGATTATGGTTATGTTGCCTGAGGGAAACATCAATTACCGGTTCAAGGACATCCCTCAAATTGCCCGTGATGGACTTCAGTATGGTATCACATCATTACAGATTGCCGGTTGGCAACGTGGGGGGCATGACAACGGTTATCCCTATTATGAACCCGACCCACGCCTGGGCACATATGAGGATCTGGAAAAGGCTATTGCTGAATGTCATGCGATGGGGGTAAGGGTCTATTTCTTCGTAAATATTGTCGTCGCTAACCTTGACACTGAGTGGTTCAAGGAGAAACTCAAGGATTGTCTGCAGGAGAGTGCTCGAGGTGCTTATATTGGGGTTGGCTGGGGGATGGGCACGCTTGCTTCCCGGATGTACCTCACCGTCCCGCTGATGACAATCATCGATACCTCATTTCCCATGGTCGCAGAAGGTCACATGAAATATTTCAGGCGCCTCGCTGAAATTGGCGCTGATGGAATTCACATTGACAAGCTTTTTCCTTCCGCGCTCAACTTTAACCCACGGTCGAGTTTCGGTCCCGACCAATCCGGTTGGGAGGGTGCCATCCGCCTTGTAGAAAATATCAGCAAGGAGTGCCGCGCCATCCAGCCTGACTTCCGAATGTCCTATGAGTGCAACTGGGACCGGCTCCTGCAGTATGCTCCAAACACGTGGTGGGCGGTCAATATGTCCCGGGCAAAAGAGGTATTTCCGGAATTGTCGGAGGTTATAGGCCTTTATCAGCCCTATGATTTCACCACCCTCAACAATGCAGTCCGCAATGGATATGTGATCATGGTGTCGCCACATCACTTCACCCGGACCATGGCATGTCCCAGTTGGCGTGGCTTATCTGAATATATTCGTGAGATAAAGACCATACGTGACAAACGCGCGGACATTTACTTCTACGGTGAACTTTTACCGCCGGAGAAGGGTATTCTGTTCGATAAGGAGCAACTTCCAGAGCATCTCGCCTGGCAGACTTTTCACGACATGAAAACAGGGCGTGTTGGCTGCATCTTCACCAATAATGGTTCAGAGACCGCGATTATCCACGTCAGAGGATTCGCAAATAATACAGAGTCAAAGGTACTTGTCGAGTGGCCAGGTGGTGTTGCTGAGACGGTGGCATTACCGGCAACAGTCACGATTCCTTCGGAGCGCCTCGTCTTTGTGACGGCAGGTAACCTGCATGACAATGCTACACAGATAGCGGGACCGGGAATCAAGCCGATTCAGGTTGAGGTAGCCCACACAACCGAGGGAACTGAGAACTCCGCTGGCCAAGGTGGTCCCCTCTTACGTTTCGATGACGGAGGCAGAAAGGACCCTCCCCACTCGCCCGTTCCTCCCGATAAATTGCCTGATTTCGAGGAGGAAGAAGTCCTTGAAAACGATAATTACAGGGTGCGAATCCGTCGCGATACAGGAGTAATCATTGGTCTTTTCGATAAACTGGGAGGAATCGAAGTCATCGGCGAGCCACGTCTCGCCAGCAACTTCAAGTTCACACTCCCGATTCCTGGTACGTCAGCATGGCAGGCCACGGAAGGGAATTACATATACGGTGAAGTGCAACCCCTCTCCTACGTGGAGCGGGGCAGGAACCACCTCGACCTTCATTGGATGGCGCCATTAAAGAGCGTGACAGATTTTAAGTACGACGTAGAGGTGACCATGCGGATTACCCTCGTTGCGGACCGGGTGGAGTTTGGTCTCCACATTGATAATCGGACTGACCTCGAAATCGGCGAGGTTTTCTTTCCGGTTCTCGGAGGCGTGACTGATTTCGGACGGATTGCCGGAGGCGATGCGGGTCTGCCCCGTAAGACACAAATGTACGCACCGACGCATGATGCAGGCCTTATAACAGAACCCTTTCAATCTTTTGACAACCATTACTGGTTGGGGCTTATCGGTCCGGAACAATTTTACAGTTACCCTGACAAGCTGGTCATGCCATGGATTGACTTGAGTCACCCTGATCTTAACCGGGGCATTTATTTTGGTGCGCATGATCCAATAATGCGATACAAAGTTCTACATTTGGAGCAGTACCCGGGAATTGCAGGTACTCGCCCTGGTGGCAACCGGCCCACACCTGAAGAGTCCGGTGAGCTTCCTGTGGGTGTGCGGATCTCCTGTGTGCACATGCCCTATCAAAGAGCGGGGCAGCCGTTTGATACAGCTACCGTGGTTGTCAAAGCTCATGAAGGAGGATGGGAACAGGCAGCTCGTATTCATGGTGCCTGGACCGAACAGGTTTTGAAACCGGCAAAAATGGAGTGGGTACCACGTTTCCTGGAGTGCCAAGCAAAGCCATTCAACTCAATCCCAGACCAAGCGAGGAGAGCCAAGAACGTGGGATTGAATGCGTTGTTGCTCCGCAATTGGCAAGAGTATCCTGAAGGTGTGGGAATCCCGGCTTTCCAAGTAGTGGCTGGAACAGATCAGGCTTTCCTATCAGAAGCTGTCTCCCAATGTCACGCGATGGGTATACGAGTGATTCTGGCACTCGATCTGGAACCAGCCAGGAGGGATAGTCCCCTTTATTCATCCGAATTCGAGACCTCTGTCAGTCAAGACCGCTGGGAGATCCAACATTCCGTCCTCGGATGGGGTCATGGCGAAACTCATTCTCAGCGAATGGCAACCGTAGAGAAGCGCATGATGCTCAATCCAGGACTGCCAGATCTGCGTCAACGTCTTGTGGAACAGACTCAGGAAATCACCAAGCTCGGGGTGGATGGGCTGCATCTGGTTCGGTTTTTTGGTATGCCCATGGACTTCAACCCGAGAAGTGGCCGTACACCGGATCGAGCCACTTGGGAAGGTGGGATAGAGACATTGAGAGAAATGCTTGAGGTAGCACATGCAGAGAATCCCCGGTTTATCTGCACGTCTGACAACGTGTTTGATGGCCTTGCATGCCGGACTGTTGTGTCCGGACCGCCAACTGCTGCCATGCGGGAAGCATTTCCTGCTTGGCGTCCGATCATCCCGGTTCATACTCCCGAAAATCTACAGGACGCCAAAGATTTACTTGAGGCTGGTGCTGGGCTTCGCTTAGCTCCAGCAGCTGGCTTCGAAGACTTGAGCGACACCCGCTGGCAGCTTCTCAGGAGTCTGTCTCCGGAAGCCAACAAAGAGCCATAGGCACGCTGCTCTTCTTGGTAATAGGCATCTCCAAACAGCCTGGAGGAGGTTGAGTTCCCCAAGGTTCCCACATTCCGTGTGAATACCCATAGGGGCCATATCCATGAGGTTGAAGTGACCATATGACCAGGGAATTAGTTTTTCTGACCAACTAAACTTGCTAAATGTTCCATTATCTATCACACCAAAGTACCATAAAAACCTCCATGATGGATTATTCTGGACAAACAGATATCAATGACAACCCCAAAGAAGGGCCTCCTTCTGGGATTGCTTGTATCACATAACTGTATGATAATACTGATGATGCATCAATAACAAAATGGACCGGATATATTTCTTGGCGCATTCAGTCACATCTGACTTGACACCTGGCAATATGTTCCGTATTATTCCATTATTAGTCACAACAAATCATCAAGCAGGTGAGCCTTCTGTCATGAGAATAGAAAGCGACTGTTTGGAAACGGCAACGACCATAGGCGTGCGTGAACGGTTACTGGAGGCTAGGGATTAAAATGCCGGATTATACACCAGCAGGTGGGGGGGTAACACTGAGGTAGTACCTTGAATCACTTGGTATCCTACACACTTTAGGCATTCCGGAGAATCGTGATCGGGACTCTGTGTTTCGTCTCTAAGGGAGGATCAGTTGATGAAACTTGATGGACGGGTTGCTCTGGTCACCGGAGCCAGTAAAGGACTTGGGGCTGAGATTGCGATCGAGGCCGCCCGTGAGGGAGCTGATGTCATTATCAACTACAATTCAGATCAGCAAGGGGCGGAGCATGTGCTTTCCGAAGTCCGATCACTCGGTAGAAAAGGAATGATTTTTCAGGCCAATGTGGGGCGTAAAGCGGAAGTGGAAGCACTTGTCCAGGCTGGATTACAGGCCTTCGATAAAATTGATGTACTGGTGAACAATGCAGGCATTGCATTGTGGAAGCCGTTCCTCGAACTCGATGAAGAAAATTGGGATCGTACCATCGACACCAATCTGAAGAGTGTTTTTCTTTGCTCACAGGCTGTCGCGAGGAGCCTTGTGGAGCGTGGTTTGCCAGGAAGTATCGTCAATATCTCCTCCATCGCTGCCCATGGAGCCCTTGATTGCCTAGTACCTTATTGTGCATCAAAAGGTGGAATGACATTGATCACACGGGCCATGGCGACTGAGCTTGGTCCCT
Source organism: uncultured bacterium (assembly GCA_964481775.1). Classification (GTDB taxonomy): domain Bacteria; phylum Hinthialibacterota; class Hinthialibacteria; order OLB16; family OLB16; genus OLB16. The sequence goes on from CAYZUX010000085.1 coordinate 13,380, forward strand.
TCGGCATACGAGTCAATGCACTTGCTCCTGGAACCATTGATATTCCACGTAACCGTGAAACAGATCCCAATTATCCCGATGATTGGATACCTTTTATTCCCATGGGGCGGGTTGGTGTTGTGGGAGATGTTGCCAAACCAGCCATCTTTCTGGCGTCAGATGAGGCAGCTTATGTAACGGGTCAATGCTTCTGGGTGGATGGAGGCGAAACCTGTTATGTCCCAATGCCGCGTGCGGACTTTGCGAGATGAACCAACTCCATTCCAAGAATCTATTTCTTTTTGCCGACGACCTCACAGGAGCCTGTGATCTGGCTGCGCGAATCGCGGGTTTTATCGGTCCTGTACCGGTAGCGGTTCGTCCGGAAACTCCTCCCATCAGGGAACTGGGCCCGGTGGTGGTCAATTTGCAGACAAGGAATCTGAAAATAGATGCAGCCCGTACCCAGGCCAATCCTTCCTTACCGGAGCTACCCTATGAGGGGGTTGCATTTCTCAAGATTGACTCCGGATTACGAGGGAATTTGGGAGCCACAATTGAAGGTCTAGCGGCATACCTCAAACCCTCCAGGATCATCGTTGCTCCTGCGATCCCGTCGATTGGCCGCACCACACGGGGTGGAATCCAGTATGATCACGATATCCCCCTCCACCAGACTTGCTTGCATGACGATCCGGATAGCCCCGTATTAACGGCCGATATCCTTAGCGTCATTCGCAGCACATCTCAAGTGGATTGTTTGGTCTGTGACGCAGCCACATCTGAAGACCTTGATAGAATCGTGCGTGAGAATCTCAACAACGGCAGGACTCTCTTTGTGGGTTCGCTCGGACTGGCTCATTCACTTGCATCACTCATAATCGATAGGAAGCCTTCCACCTCATTTCGCCGAAAATCCGAAAGACCAGTGATCGTGTCCGGGTCCCTTTACAGCCTTACACATGACCAGATGGAGTCCGCTTTTAGAACATTAAAGGGGCGGCTCCTCCATATAGACCCATCCGTACCCCGGGCTTGGTACGACGAGTTATCCAATGGTTCCGAACCGCTTTTTCTGTCAATCAAACGGGAGCGAATTAACGGTGATCAGGAAAGTAGAAGCAAACTCCATGCCTCGTTCTGCCATATTGCGTCACAAATTCTGCAGCAAATGGATTGTGATGGTATCGGAATTGTGGGTGGGGAAACAGGAGACTGTTTGCTTAGGGATCTTGGAGTAACACATGTTCTAGTAGATATGTTAGTTGATGAGGTGATTGCAGTGGGATTGATGTTGGATGGAGTCAAGCCAGGTGCTCCTGTGGCCACGAAAGGCGGGTCAGTCGGATCATCAAGTGCCATTATCCAAATGCTCCAAGCTATTCACGCGGGAAAGGGGGAGGCCTTTCCATGAAACCAATTATAGGTATCACGATGGGGGATGGATCCGGTGTTGGACCTGAGCTCATTCTGAAGGCATTTTCAGATTTACTTCTTTTTCAGATCTGCAGGCCCCTGTTGATTGGGCGAAGTACCGTTATGAATTACTACCGGGACCTGCTTGAGATCGATGTAACCATGCATCCGATTTCTACCCTGTGTGAGGCTAGGTTCGAGCCTGGAACACTTGACCTGTTGGATATACAAACCAATGGCGAAAAACTTCCCACACCGGGTTTGCATAGGTCGGATATGGGGGCTGCGGCAGTTGCATATACGCAAGCCGCTGGACGATTGGCTCTTGACGATCAGATTGACGCGATGGTATCGGCGCCTTTGAACAAGGAGTCCATGCGGATGGCCGGTTTCAAGTATGAAGGTGTCACCCAGATTCTTGGTGAACTGACCGGATCGAGCCGTTACGGAATGATCTTACTACTCGGTAGTCTCCGCGTGATGATGCTTACTACGCATATCTCTCTCAGGCAGGCTTGTAATGCAGTTACGCGGGAAAAAGTTCTGACCATGCTGGAGCTGGCGGATGAGAGCCTGAGATTCTTCGGGATCGAAAACCCCAAAATTGCGGTTGCAGGTCTGAATCCACATGCAGGCGAGGGGGGGCTTTTCGGTCGAGAGGAAATAGAAGGTTCTGTGCCAGCGATCAAGGATGCTCGCCACAAAGGAATTGATGCAATCGGACCTATCCCGGCGGATGTTGTTTTTGTCCAAGCTCGAGACGGTGATTATGACCTCGTTCTGGCAATGTATCATGACCAGGCAAACATTGCCGTGAAGCTACTGGGTTTCGGAGAGGTGGTCACAGTTTTGGCTGGTATACCGATTATTCGTACCTCGGTGGGACATGGAACTGCATTTGACATCGCTGGGAAGGGAATTGCGAATCCCACGAACTTCATCAAAGCGATCAATGCCGCGGTCGAATTCGCAGTACTCCGAAAGGAACGCCAATATGCCCGGACAACATGATCACGAGACCCTTATGCTCGAGCTGGTCCGGTTTTCACGGCTCGCTTATGAACGTCACTTAGTGGGAGCTTCCGGAGGTAACTTGAGCGTCCGTCCTGGCCATGAGGACATCATTTTCATCACCGCCAGCGGTATCTCTTTGCGTGATACCGATCCGTGTAATATCCTGGCAATTGACCAACAAGGTAATGTTCTACATGGACCATCTCATCTGCGGCCCTCGAAAGAGACAGGTTTACATTTGGCAGTTTACAATACACTGCCTTCAATCAATGCGGTCATTCACGTACACCCAGTCCATGCAACCGCATATGCATGCTGCGGAATGAATATCCCTTTGGTGACAATTTCTGCTGCCCTTAAGCTCAAACAGGGAGAAATGATCCAGGAAGCCCCTCCTGGGTCTCCCGAACTTGTGAAAAATGTAGGCAAAGCGATACAAGGATCACCACAAAACATTAACGTTCTGAACCTCGAACGCCACGGACTTCTGAGTTTTGGCCTCTCCCTAAGTGATGCCTTTGATAGTGCCGAGTTGGCTGAAGATACTGCGTTCATCGCATTCACTCAGAACCACCTCGAATCTCTGCGACAGACGAGGCTCCAAAGATGAAGATCATTGACTTAAGTGCTCCCTTAAACGAATCCATCCATTGCTACCCGACCGACCCGCCATTTAATAGGACCTGGCATTTATCATTTTCGGATTGTGGCGCCAATGTCTCGAAGTTGGAAATGGGGGCCCATACCGGTACCCATGTTGACGCTCCCTTACATTTTATTGACGGCGGAAAACCGATTACAGCCCTTCCCCTGGACTTGTTTCTCGGGGAGGCGCTTGTGATTGGTTGTCATAAAGAATCAGGTGAACTGATTACTCCCTCAGACCTTGATGGAAAAAGCATTGGTAAGGATGATATTGTCCTCTTTCGAACTGGGTGGGAAAAAAGGGCTAACACTAACAGTTTTTTTGTTGGAGAGTGGCCAGCTTTCCACCCTGAATCCATAAAACAGCTTATCGAGTTAGGAGTGAAAGCTATCGGTGGAGATATTCCATCGGCGGATAACCCATCAGCACTTCAGGCCGGTGCAACTTCACACCGCCTTGCCTTGGAGGCAAACCTCCCCATTTTCGAAGGACTTATCAACCTGGAACAGTTGGTCGGTCGAAGGTTCTTTTTCATTGCCCTCCCATTGCGATTGGATGGGGCTGAGGCTAGCCCTGTCCGTGCCATCGCAGTTCTCAACTGGAGTCATCCCTAATTCAAAAACAAGGAGTCTGTGAAATGTCAGGAAATCAAATTATTTTTGGTGAATATCCGTTCCCCCCAGACAAGAAGAAACCTCTCCATATCCGTGGTGAACTTATCAAACATTTCATCTACCCAGCGGAACGACCTCACTTTAGTGATATCAACCACCTCTATGTGAGCACCGACCAGCTTACCGTGGGTACGTGGCAGTTGGCGCCGGGAGGAACTTACGATCCCCCTGACCTGCATGCCGGGGACGAGGTCTATTATGTCCTTGAAGGGGTCCTGACGGAACATAATCCACTGCTGGGAGAGTTCACTCGTGTGAAAAAGGGGGAAGCTCTCCTCCTTCCGATGCATGGATACCACAAGGGTTACAACTTCGAGCAGGAAATCATGCGTATCCTGTATGTCATCGCTCCAAAGATCTGGGAGGAAAATGTTCCTCCTATGGATTTCAGCGAAGGCAAGATGAAAATGTATAAGGGAAAAGGGAATTTATCCCTTCCAAAATCAGAACCTATTCCACAATGGAATCTTCATGGAACCACAGATGACATCGGGCGGTGGCCGGTCCCTGGTCCAGAATGCCGTAAAGAACCCATTGTCTTCTACCATATTACGGAAGAAAAGAAGTTGTTGAACGTCCATGGAACCACATATCCCATGCTGATCAAGTTTTATGTGAGTAATGATCTGGTGCATATGGGGGAATTTATTCTTCCTGGAGGAGGTATCGGGTCACGAGCTTCAGAACCAGACAGTCATGCTGGTGATTGTGTCCTTTTCATAGAGCAAGGCCCTATTACAGTTTTCCTGCCAGACACACATGAAGCCTTTGATGTCGCTGAAGAAGAGGCCATGTTTCTACCAGGAGGAACCTGTTACCAACTTATCAACTACACTATGAGCTCCGTAAAAGCGATTTTTTCAATCGCCCCGGGACTATGATTCAATGATGCAGATAGTACCAAGGAGTCATGAAAATGAACAGAATTAGAATTATTTCAGTAAGACATTCGAATCTCCATCCGGGATTCACTCTTATCGAACTCCTGATTGTGATCGCCATTATTCTGATTTTGATCTCGATCGCTTTGCCCAATTTCATGGAATCCAGGGTTCGAGCGCTCGTAACCAAGATCAAGGCAGAGCACAAGAGCCTTTACACGGCACTTGAATCCTATCGTCAAACCTACCCAAAGTATCCACCGACATACCACGAACGTATCTTTCTGTGGAAACAGAATCCGAATGTGGAGACAATTACAGTCCGTTGGGGGTTAAGTGTCCTGACAACACCAATCGCCTTCATAAAACCTCTTCCATATGCTTCTTTTACAACGATCGGATCTCGAGGAGGAGGTGACTACAATACCAAGCCAGATTCAGGTTCAGCATATGAGAAAGGGTTTTTTATAGGTTTGACTGAATTGGGTTGGCGTAAATCAGCCGAGTATAATCTTCGTGATACAGGACCTGACCAGATCTTCAATAATGACCGACCACGACAATACAGCCCAACGAACGGTACTCTTTCTACAGGAGATATCATTATGTTTGGTCCATAAAGTGTGCCTGTGAAATTCATCAAGAACACAACATGATGGTTGTTTTGTCACAGTGCATGAGGTGTTTTTAACCAGTGAGAAGACACTCAAAGTTACCTGATAGTCTTCAGGTACGAAATTGAATTAAGGAGGAATCAATGAAAACGATTCAAATCTTGGTATCGGTGTTGTTGGGATTATTGGCTTTTTCTGGTTGGGCTCAGAATCCGATTCTGAACCCGAGTTTCGAGGATGGATACAACAACTGGACATCGGATTTGGCAACCTGGGGACCAGCCCCCGTCACTCAGAATTCACTTTGTGGTGCCGGGTTTGCAGCAATGTGTGCGGCTCCAGACGGTTCTTATTATGCTGACAATTATGACTACGGACAAACAAGCGCCACTGGAGGACTTCTTCGTTCCACTCCTTTTATTCTTGACCAGAATGGTATAGCCTTTGATATAGCGGGTTGGGCAGGTCACTTTGTAAAGGTCAGAAGAACATCGGACAATTCATTGGTAAATGAAAAAGACATATCCATCACACAAGCTGCCTTCCGCACAGAAAACATTGCCTGCCATGAAGCCGTCGGCCAGAGTGTCTACATTGAAGCAGAACTGAAAGGTGGTCTCTCGGGTCAGTGGACTGCTATTGACAACTTCAGAACTGTTGACCTTGGACCACAACCGACACCAACTCCTACACCGCTGCCCAATCCAATTCCGAATTTCAGTTTCGAAGACAATGGAGGCAGTCTTGACCATTGGACGGTTACAGGAGTTGCCTTCGGATCTGATGCAGTCAACACATCACCGTTTGGTCCTGCTAAGGACGGACAGTGGTATGCTATCAGCCTACCGGATGAAGTTACTGGTACTCTACGGTCTGAAACCTTCACGTTGAATTCAGAAGCTATCGGTGTTTGGACACAGGGATGGTCTTTACCTGGGATTGCTGTCCGGTTGATGAAAGCATCGGATAATTCCGTGATCTACGAAAAGAATCTTGCTGTCACCACACCCGGCTGGAACCCCTCGAATGATCTGACACTTTTGGCCCGAGGCAAGGTGGGTACTCAAGTCTACTTAGAAGTGGTTGATAATGAGTCGCGGATATATCCACCCATTGGCGGATGGATGGCAGTGGACTACTTCCGTCCGGTTCCATTTGATTTTATGCCAGCAGGTGGAGTAACTGAAAATGGTAACTTTGAGCTGGGGGACTACACTGCCTGGACAGCTACGGGGGCATTTGGCATTCTACCCCAACAAACCAATGGTGTGGTTCCACCTGACGAGGGACACTTTTGTGCGTCGTCTTTGACGCCACCTGGACCTGGCGCCGGTACACTCGTTTCGTCTCCTTTCATCATGCAAGGTACAGGAGTCGAGTTTCTGATGGCTGGCTTTGCGGAAGGTGTCTATGTGGAACTATGTCGAGCATCTGATGATGCCGTCCTTGATCTCCAGGAGATGCCGGAGACAACACATCTTTGGCGTCCTAGGGTACTGAGTGCTCCAGAAGCCACTGGCCAGCTTGTTTATATCCGCTGTGTGGATGATTATGATGATCCCTCAAGAGCCACACCATGGCTCGCAGTCGATGATTTTCACTTTGGGGGGATCCCTCCCACGCCAACCCCAACTCCAACCCCTCCACCATCAGGTGTCGATGGTTGGCAAACCTACTGAGAAATAATTGATGTTAATCTAATGATGCTGAGGAGATAAATGTGTTAATCGGAATATCACCACTCATTAGTCCCGACATGCTCGCTGTCTTATCGAAGATGGGACATGGTGATGAAATTGTCCTTGCAGATGCCCATTTCCCCGGAGAATCCAATAATTCAAGGATTCTCCGGGCTGATGGGATACGGATTCCTCCATTATTAGAGGGGATTCTAAAGATATTTCCACTTGATGATTTTGTAGAAAGTCCTTTGATCATGATGGAACCGGTTCCAGGTTCTCCGTATGATCCAAATACAGAGGAAACTTATCGAGCGTCAATTCAAACGGTCCTATGTCCAGTTCCAAGAATATCCCGGATTGATCGGTTCGACTTTTATGAACGTACAAGAAAAGCATTTGCAGTGGTTATGACCGGAGAAACAGCCAGATATGGAAACATTATCCTAAAAAAAGGGGTTGTCATGAAATAATGTTACCTCATAGAAATAATTATATTCCTAATATTATTATTATGTTGTGTATTATGCTAAGATCGTTGATTGGTTCCTCAAATGAGAGGATTTGTAATGATCGGATGGCCGCCTGGCAGCATACCTTAGTTGCCACGGATGAGAAATGTCCAAACTCATGTCTGGGAACTTATATCAATGACCGTTTCAGTTTCACCGAGACCTACATGCTTGCGAAACTTGTCGTGGGAGTTGAGAAAGAGGGAGAGACTTCCTGGGCATGTTCGGCAACCGAGGTAAGGGTTGAAGATGTACCAGGTGGTGTTGTCGCGACTTATGACTTGGATGGAATCCATGTCAGAACAGAGATAACCCCACTTTTAGAAGGTCGGGAAACCCTGCAATGGGAAGGTGCCGCCATTTTAAGTGTTTCAACAGAGCCACCAGTCATGGTGATTGTGAAATGCGGTGAGGGCAGGGTCCTCAGTATGATCGAACGATCCAACATTCTGAGAACCAACTTGGTTGGGCGTGATGGTGATACTTCGACATTGGAGAATGGAATAGGGACTATTCGTTCCACTAACCACCCCCTATGTGTGGCCTTGCAAGCATCAGGGACTCTGTCTCAGAGGAACGGCGATGAAGGAGGTTCCATTCTACAGGTCCAATTCCCTCAGGGGAAAGGCACGCTGATTCTAGGATTCGCGAAGACAGATGAACGATCAGTCGAGTTGGTTTCAGTAGATGTGGAGCAAGCACGAAAGGAAGTCTCATCATATTACGAAAAACTTCTCCAATGCAGAATTGATACCCCGGAAACAGTCATTAACGATGCCTTCCGGAACGCACTCATCACCCTGGAATATACCTGGGTGCGTCCGTATGGTTGGATAGAGTGTATTCACCACTGGGTCGCAATGTGGCATATGCAGGCGAGTGGAGGTGCGGCTTGGATTGGCCAGGCGGATCGAGCGCGCGAATGTATCCTTTCACATGGTGACAAGCTGCTTCCAGATGTGGCGGTTCCACAGCTCGG
>CAYZUX010000086.1:0-21741 GCA_964481775.1 uncultured bacterium
ATGTCCCATTCCTGCCAGGCTCCCCGGTAGAGCCACACCTTGGGACGGTGGTCTGGTTTGAGGCGCTGCAGTGCCTGGTCGATGGCCTGCTTGCACATCCGGTGAGTCCCATGCGGGTCGGTCATGTCGCCCGCCACGAAGATGTGCTCCGGTTTCATCCGCCGCAGGAGATCCAACACAATCCGAACATCCTCCTCATCAATGGGATCCTTCTTGACCTTCCCTGTCTGGTAGAAGGGAAGATTGAGGAAGTGAGCATGTTCACGTCCGATCCCCAGTGTTTCCACTGCGGCGATGGCCTCGGATTCACGGATGATCCGTTTGACATCCTGAACACCGGGCGTATCCATCTCGCCGATGTTCTTCTGGTGAAGGATCTCCATGAGCCCGGATATTTCCTTGAGTACCTTGGTGTCTTTCACACCAAAGGAGTCCCCGATACGCTGGACAAATTCGAGGTGACGAAGCGCATCCTGGTCGAAGACCGCCAGGTTCCCACTCGTCATGTATCCGATATCCACACGGTTATGGCGTTCCACCAGCTTCTGCATGGTCCCCCCCATGCAGATGACATCGTCATCGGGATGGGGAGAAAAAATCAGGACACGTTTTTTCTCAAAGAAATCGAGCGTGTTCCAGATCCGGCTCATCAGGCGGTGAGCGACGCGTGCATTGATGACATCCGGTGGGCCAGCTGCACGCAACAGGCTGGTCATGTGGGAGCGGTTGTAGTCGGTGTTTTCCAGTTTGCTGAGGGCATTGCCGGTTTCCTCCGAAAGCTGCAGCACTGCGCGGTATTCAAGCTCCGGTGTCCAGGTCACATCGCCGAGAAGCCAGGGTTTTCGTATCCGTGTCAGTGAACCCGCCGCGCCCAGATCCACCATCATCGAAACAGCGGGATGTCCCTGCAGGTATGAAGCGGGAACTGACGAGGTGGTATCCTCCTCGACAATTTTCCTGACCAGTGAAGCCTTGCCCTCGCCGATTGCCACCACGTATATGTGCCTGGCTTCCATCAGGGTTCCCATTCCCATGGTGATGGCGAACTCGGGCACATTCTCCTCGGAAAAGAAGTCGGCGGCGGCTTCCTTGCGGGTGGCCTCATCCAGCGTCACCAGGCGTGTCCTGGTGCCGGGAAGAGTTCCCGGCTCATTGAATCCGATGTGCCCCATGCGTCCGGCCTCAAGCAACTGCACATCGATGCCATCCTCAGCCCGGATGGCTTTTTCGAAATCTTTGCAGGCTTTCTCAACCTGAGATCTTGGGATGTCTCCCCTCAACAGGTGGATCTGGGTGTCGGGGATGTTGATGTGATCCAGCAGGTTCTCCCTGAGAAACCGGGCGTTGCTCTGCAAACCATCCGGGGAAATCGGAAAATACTCACCCAGGTTGAAAACCACCACATTCCGGAAATCCAATCCCTCCTCACGGTTCATCCGGATCCATTCACGGTACACCCCGACAATCATGGTTCCGGTGATCAGCCCCAGGACTGTCCGTTTGCCATGAGAGGTCCTTTCCTTGATGAGCTGAGCTATTTCCTGAGCTACACGCAGGCTGAGCTCTTCATGGTCCGTGAAGATGGATACAGGCATTCTTTCAAATTGCAGGAACTCTGGTCCGGTCTCAATGATATCTGTTTTCATGGATTTCCTTTTCTCTCATGGAACTATGGATTCGACCTTCGTAAAGGGTCACATTGTGATACACAGGCGTTGTCCGGAGAAGGTCAGGTCATGTCATCCCGGTGTGCTGCAGGATGGCATTTCGTTGTTCTGTTGCTGCTTGGCGCCGATCTCCAGAACCACGGTTCCGGGTGTGGAAGGATGCCAGAGAAGCCTGGACTGAAGGCGTTCGAGAGTCTGCTGGAGCAGCTCCCTGCGGAAACGGACGGAATGGGAATTACCATTCAGAATCCAGTCGTTGAAGGGTAAAGGTGAAGTGGACCTCCACTCGACTCTGAGTGTCTCATCACTCAGGCCCTGGTAGTGAGGTTCGATATTCCTGCCCTCCATCTCCTTCAGAAGCGATCCCAGCCAGGCGCTGAAGGCTTTCCAGATCCCGGGTGATCCATTGGCATTCCAGCAGGATGCCTCCAGGATTTCCCCGCTTTGGGGTGAGGTTCCCAGGCTTGCCAGGATCAGACCCGCCTCGGAAAGACAAGGCTGATAGCTTGCCAGTGATTGCAGGAGGATCTCAGCAAAATGCCTTTCCTGCTCTCCAAGCGGATATGTAGACCTTGTCCTGTATGGAGACCAGGCTTCCTCCAAGGCCTCTCCAAAAGAAGCGAAAAGACTGAGTTCTCTTGTTTCTGTGCGTGGGGATTCCGGATTCTCCTGGGTCAGGTTTATGACAACTGTCTGCACCTGTCCAGGTTCACGCCAGTCGCTCTGGCAGAGGATCCGGACACGCCAATGAAAGGTCTTTCCCAGAAACAGGTCCTTGGTGGTCAGACGGTAGGTCCCTCCCCGCGTTGCCTGTTGCATTTCCTGGTTAAGAAGGGCTTCCAACTCCGCGTGGCGCAAGGTGGCTCCAGTCTGTCCTGCCAGGGCCAGGACCCTGCGAGCGCTTTCATTCATCATCAGAATGCGACGGTTCCTGTCCAGGATCAGGGCAGGCTCACGGTTGGCCTCCAGAAGGGCTGATTGGATCCTTTCCACCGCGCTCTGTTCATCCTCGCGTAAAGTTTTCAGTCGGCTGACCATGGTGGAATAACGCACTTTCTGGTCAGAAAAATGCTCGACTTTCTGGGAAAGCTCCATCTTCTCCTCGTAGTCTCGTTGACGGGCTTCGAGTAGGAGAGACAGGGTTTTAGCTAATGGAGCGAACTCTCCGGGGACTGAGGCGGGATCGATCCTGAGCGGACTGTCGGCACGTTCCAGGGATCTCTGGAGCGTCTCAATCAATGGGATCAGAAACCGGGTGGGTGATCCCAGCCATCGGTAAAAAAGGACAAAAGCAAGCATCAGGGCCAGAGCTTCAATCACGAGTGCATGGCTTCGTTGACGCAGAAACTGGTCGAAGGAGATGGGCTGTCCGAAGGCCACCCAGAGACGGAACTGTGGATCCGTGGTGGGGGAGGGAAGGACTGTCCAGAAGCGTTCTCCAGTGTCCAGCGTGATCCAATGCGGGTTTCTGTCACCGGGGTCGTGGACAATCGGATTCCATGCCGCGGAAATCACCCCAGTGCTGTAAGCAATATCCCTCGCAACCGAATTCATCAGCGCGAATCCACGCGGCCTGGAAAATTCCTGGTTCCAGGTTCTTGTCAAAAGATCCCAGTTCCATTCATCTGGAGGGAGATTGGACACCTGTTGTTGGGAGAACTGGTGGAGACAGGTGGCTGTGAGGGCCTTGGCCTCGGCCTCCTCAAGCAGACAAACGGATCTCCAACGGTGGTAGAGGACAATCGAGGCGCCTCCCACCCCGCAGATCATGAAAAAGCTGAACCACAAAAAGAAGTATCGCCTGAACACCCCTTGATCTCCCCCTCAGGCGGTGACTGGAACCCGGAACCACTTCTTCGCACGGCCCCACCTCCCGCCGTGCCCGATATACACAGGGAATTTACTTGCTTTATGGAAGATTCACAACCCACCGAATGCAGACATTCCATTCTCAGGTTTCCGTCCCTTCACCCCCGCTGGCACTTCTTCAGTCCTGTGTATAATCTCCCTTCATGGCCTCTTCACGTATCCTCGTTTCACAAGACCCCTATGAAACCCGTGTCGCGGTGCTCGAAAATGATCTGCTGACCGAGCTCTTCATCCAGCCCAGCGGTCAGAAAAGCCTGATCGGGAACATCTACAAAGGCGAGGTTTCCTCGGTGATCCCCGGCCTGGAGGCCGCTTTTGTGGACATTGGTATTGGACGCAATGCCTTCCTTCATGTCCATGACCTGGTGCCAAAGTCCTATAATTTCTGGGATTCGGATAAAGAAGTTGAAGAAGGGCATGGATTGAACGGTGAAAGTGTGGCCACCGAGGAGGTGCTGCCCACCCTCCCTGAAAACCGTCACCTCCCCCCCCACATCCGTATCGGTGATTACCTCTCCGAGGGGCAATCCATCCTGGTACAGATGGAAAAGGAACCCCTCGGCCAGAAAGGCTGCCGGGTGACTGCCCATATCTCCTTGCCGGGACGGTATCTGGTGTTTTTTCCAACCTCCAACCATGTGGCTGTTTCAAGACGTATCGCCGATGAGGCTGAACGATTGCGTCTTATCGAGATTGGAAGAGGCCTGGTGGGCGATCAATATGGCATCATCCTTCGAACCGCCTCCGAGGGGGTCACCGCGGAAGAGCTCCAACGCGAGTTCGAGCTCCTCAAGGCACGCTGGGAGCAGATCGTTACTGAATCGGAGGGAACAGCGCCAGCCAAGCTGGTGTACGAGGAGGAAGGCCTGCTCTACCAGGTGGTAAGAGATTTCTGTACCGCCACTACCGAGGAAATCGTGGTCGAGGGCGAGGAGATCTGCCGTCGATTGAAGGGATATGTCTCGCGCATCCTGCCCGGACTGGGATTGCGGGTTCACCAGTACCGTGAGCCGATCCCCCTATTCCGCGCCAAGGGCATCGATGCGGAGATCGAACGCCTCCTGCAGAGGAGAGTCTGGCTCAAGAGCGGCGGCTACCTGGTCATCGATGAGACCGAGGCGCTGACAGTGATCGATGTGAACACCGGGCGTGACCTGGGACGGGGCAGCCTGGAGGAGACCGCCTTCGCCACCAACCTCGAAGCCACACGCGAAATCGCCCGTCAACTGCGGTTGCGTGACATCGGCGGGATTATCATCGTCGACTTCATCGACATGCTCTCACCGCTAAACCAGAAAGCACTCCTTGAGCAATTCAAGGCCTCGCTCTCCTGCGACCGTTCGCATCCCACCCTCTTCTCCTTGACCGAGCTCGGCCTGGTGCAGCTGACCCGCAAACGGGTACGCAAGTCGGTCCCCAAGAGCCTCTCGCGTCCTTGCCCCTATTGCCATGGAGAGGGAATCATCATCTCCGAGGAAACCATGGTGACACGCATCATGCGCCGCCTGGAGGAACTCCTCCTGGAGGACCCGCGCGACCAGATTACTCTGCATGTCCATCCCGCTCTCGCCGAAGAGATCAACACCAACCACTCCGACCGCCTGGAGGAGCTATCCCGTCTTCATGACGCCAAGCTCCGCGTGGTTGCCAAACCCGGCCTGCACCTCAATGACATGCGGGAGACCTTCGAATCGGAGTAGGGTGGGGCTTGCCCCACCATGTCTCGTTCGGAGTTCACGTTTCAGCATGCAGATGCAACCTGAAGGTTGAACTCCAGACAGTTACGCTCCTCCCCGGATCGTCTCCACCCAGTGCAACGCTTTTACCCCGGTTGCATCGGCGAGTTGGTGACGGCAGCTGAAGCCGCAAGCCACCACCTCGGTGCCCTCGCCACGGTTCTCGACAGCCGGGAAGAGTTTGCTCTCACCGACCTTCATCGATAAGTCATGATGTTCTTTTTCATACCCAAAGGAACCCGCCATTCCGCAACAACCTGAGTCAACCTCAGAGAATTCAAGACCCTCCACCCTGGACCAAAGCGCCTTCATCGCGCTGGTCCCATACAGCGCTTTCTGGTGGCAATGCCCATGCAGGAGGATCTTTTTCACGGTCGAACGTAATGCAGTCTGGATATGCCCCGCCGCGAATTCCTTCTCGAGGAACACATCGATCATCATCACGTTTTCCTTGATGCGTTGTCCAAGCGCGGTGTCCTCGATCAAATCTGGTAAGTCATCAGTCAGTGCTGAGGCACAGCTTGGCTCGCACACCACAATTTTCAGTCCGGCCTGAATATAGGCATCCAATGCCCGCAGGGTCCGCTCACCCTCTCTTTTGGCCTCGCGCAGGAGACCATGAGAGATGCGAGGACGTTGGCAGCAACCCGCGCGCGCTAGCATCACCCGGTACCCGCAGGATTCCAGCAACTCCACCGCCGAACGCCCGATGTGGGGTTCGTAGTAGTTGAGATAGGTGTCATCAAACAGGACTACCTTCATCTGTGCTGGGCCCCCCTCCATAGCTGGTCCAGGAGTTGAACTCCTGGACCAGCTGGGGGGATGGTTGTTCTGTTTCCGTTTCTCAAACCACTTGTGAAAAGGCTTTGAAGTGTACTTGGGCAGAGTGCGCCGTGAGTCGATACCCGCCCAGGACTCCAGTGTCTTCTTGAACAGGGTAGTGTCCTGCACCCAGTTGACCACCGGGGCCAGCCAACCCGCGAAGACCGGGGCATAATCCGCTGAAGTGGCAATCATCCGGTCACGCATGGAAAGCCCATGATGGTCATGGTAGCGCTGCAGGAACTCGCTCTTCAGGCGCGCCATGTCGACATTGCTGGGGCACTCGGATTTGCACCCCTTGCACGAAAGGCACAAATCCAGAACCTCGAACACCCGCTGGCTGGTCATCCCTTCCGATCCGAATTGCCCGGTCATCGCCAGACGCAGCGCATTGGCCCTTCCGCGTGTGCTGTGCTCCTCATCCAGGGTGGCCTGATAGCTGGGGCACATGGTGCCGATGAGTGTCTTCCGGCAGGTGCCGACTCCGGTACACAGCTCGACCGCTGCCGCGAAACTGCCATCCTCGCGGTAGTGGTAGTGGGTTGGGAATGTGTCCGTGCGGTAATTGGGGCCATATCTCAGGTTTTGATCCATCGGGCCGGCATCGACAATCTTCCCTGGATTCATCAAGCCGGCCGGATCGAAGACCTGCTTGAGTTCCTTGAAGGCGCCATACAGCTGCGGGCCGTAAAAGGCTTCCATGTAAGAGCTGCGTACCAGGCCATCGCCATGCTCTCCCGACCAGGAACCGCCATATTCCCGCACGAAGTCGAAAGCTTTCTGCGAGATCTTCTTCATCAGGTCGATGTCACGCTGGTTGCGCAGATCGAGCATTGGACGGATGTGGATCAGACCGACACTGACATGGGCATACAGCGCAACAGGGACATCCAGGCTCTTACAGAAATCAAGCACTTTCCCCACATACTCGGCGAGCACCTTCGTGGGAACCGCAGCGTCCTCGATGAAGGGGGTGGGACGCCTGTCGCCCTTCATTCCCAGCATCAGCCCAAGGCCGTTCTTGCGTACCTGCCAGACTCGCGCTTTCCCAGCTGCGTCATGACGGAGAACATGAGCGTAGCCTAACCCTTTGTTTTTAAGGTCAGCGGCTAATCCCTCTGCCTTGGCGGAGGCTTCCTCCTGGGTATTGCCATAGAACTCGACCATCAGGATGGCTTCCGGCTGGCCATCGAGCCAGTCGATCAATGGCGCGATGCTCAGCTGCGCGCGGGCCATTTTGAGCACTGAGCCATCCAGGATTTCCACCGCCGAGGGGCCATGTGGCAGAATATCCTCGACAGCCCCCACCGCTTCGAGCAAATTCGCGAAATGAGGTATGCACAGTGCTGTCGCATTGGGCAATGGTTCCAGGTTGATTTTGGCTTCAAGGGTGGTCGCCAGTGTCCCCTCGCTTCCCACCAGCAGCTTGGAGAGATTCCACTCATCGGTCACAGTCAATTCATCCAGGTTGTAGCCCATCACACGACGCATCACCTTGGGATAACGCGCGGCGATTTCATCGCGATGGGTGTGGATGAGTTCTTCGACCTTGCGGTAGATCTGGCCTTCGCGGTTCTGAGCGGAAGCGCGGTGGCGGTATTCCTCCGGGGCCAGTTTCTTGAGTTCCAGTACCTCTCCATCTGAAAGCAAAACCCGCAACTCCAATACATGATCGACCGTTTTGCCATAGATAATGCTGCGTGTACCGGAGGAGTTGTTGCCGATCATTCCACCCACATTGGCGCGGTCGGCAGTAGCGGGATCAGGAGCGAAATGAAGCCGATGCTTGGCCAGAGCGGCGTTGAGCTCATCCCTCACAATCCCCGGCTGCACCCGTGCCCAGCGTTCCTCCACATTGACCTGCAGGATCTGGTTCATGTACTTCGAGAAGTCCATGATCATCGAGGCGCCCACCACCTGCCCACCCAGACTGGTACCACCAGCGCGCGGGAGGATGGAGACTCCATGCTCCCTGGCGGTCTGCACCGCCATGCGCACATCGGTTTCATCCCTTGGACAGACCACCGCTACAGGGGTGATCCGATAGATGCTGGCGTCGGTCGAATAAATCCCGCGCCGGACCTCATCGAAAGAGACATCCCCCCGGACACGCTTCCTGAGGTCTTGTTCAAAGGCTTGCTGACTTGCTGTGCTCACGTTGAACTCCTGTTAACTTGGGACTGATCCGATATCCCTTTTTGAGTAATGTGATCAACCGTTTCTTCCGGTGATAGAATATGGATCCCCCGGAAAGAAACCAGGTCAAGCAAATGATGATCTCCGCTTACAATAATATCAGCATCAGCTGCAACAGCGCATTCCAAGACTTTCTCATCATCTCTATCGTTGAGGAGTAAAGAGAAAATTGGATCTGGCGTGAGATAGACACAAGCATTTTGGTATTGTGTAACCAAAGCAATTGGAGTCACTCCCAGTTTGGTGATCTGCTTTTTGAATTTCTTCTTCTCCAATGTCTTCGTTAGTTCTTTAAGAAGAGCATCAGCCCTTTTTTCTCAATGAGATCAAAGACCTTCCGAGGTGTTCCGAACCACAATAAACCCGAGATAACGACATTGGTATCAAGGACGAGTCGCATTCCGGGAACGCTGTTCCTTGCGGACTTCATGTACTATGGCGACCACCTCTTCTTCGGGGACAAAAGGAATCTTCCCTTTAGCGAGCTTATCCGCCGTAGCCATCAGCTCTCTCATCTTACGTCTCCGGATCTCCTCCCGCAGGAGTTGCTCGACAACTCCCGGCCTCAGCAATCCCTCCGCCTTGGCTTGGGTGACCAGGCTTTCGGGCAAGGTAATTGTGACTTTTTTCTTTCCATTTTCCATTGGAGTGGATCCTCCTTCTGCTATCTCAATCATAACTCAAAAAAATTGATTCACGATGATCCCTCAAACCAGGTATCTCAACACCTCCACCAGGAAACTCGGTGAAGCCAGGCGCTTGGGCAGCATATAGGCCGCCGCGATCCCGCCCGAAAGCAGAAAGGCCATCAGGTTGGCGGAGAAAACAGACATGAAGTAGTGGGGCTTTCCTGCCTGTGGTCTGTAAATCTTTGAAATGATCCACTCCTCATAAATTGTGGTGACTCCGATGCTGATCACGAAGGCTACAGCGATGTAGGCGAGTTTCAGGGTCCAATAGACCGTGTTCATCCCGGTATTAACAACACTGTTGGCCGCAATGAAGAGAACCACACTGAGAATCATTCCTCCCAGGACAGGAACCAGGAGGGTAAAGGCTTTCTTCTCCTGGATGCCAAGCAGCAGAGTCGCAAAACGTTTGGTGGGTGCAAGGACAGAGGCCATGACTGGGAGTGACATGAGGATCAACAACATTCCCAAGCCTGGAAGCGCCAAAAAAATCCCCACCAGGGTGCTGACCACATTCGCCAAGAACATGGCGAGGATCCCCCAGCCAAATGGGATTCTTCGTTCGAGGAGAGCGAAAGAGAAACACTTCACAGCAATGACCGAAAGGAGCACGGTCAGCGAGAAACCAAGCAAGGCGGGCCCCGCCAGGACCGTGAAGACCGCGATGGGTTCACAAGCGTGGGCTATGCTTGGAACTACCAGGAGCAGAGCAAAGATCCCGCCTACCCACCAGATTTGTTTCATCGTGAGCCTCCCTTTGTCTACACCTTGAGCATACTCCTCAGCGCCCCCAGCAGACACTCCACATTTTCCTCCTTGCAGCTCTCGCCCATCAATCCGATCCGCCACACCTTGCCCGCGAAGGCGCCCAGGCCACCGCCTATTTCAATGCCATGCTCGAGAAGCAGCTTCTTGCGCGTGGGGGCATCCTCGATGCCGTCCGGGATGCGGACCGCATTGAGCTGCGGCAGGCGGAATTCTGGAGCGACCACGAAGCTGATGCCCAACTCCGCGAGTCCCGCTTTAAGCTTTTCATGCACCCGCTTATGCCGCGCGAACCTTGCCTCCAGCCCCTCCTCGAGGACCAGCCGCAGGGATTCGTACAGGGCGTAGATCATCGAGATCGGCGCGGTGTGATGGTAGAACCGCTCCGCCCCCCAGTATTTCCTCACCATGCTCATGTCGAGGTACCAGCTCTGGACTTTGCTCTTGCGCTGATCCATCGCCTCAACCGCGCGTGGACTGAAGGTGACTGGAGACAATCCCGGCGGGCAGCTCAGACATTTCTGGGTCCCGCTGTAGAGGGCATCGATCCCCCACTCATCCACGCGCACATCCACTCCACCCAGCGAGGTGACTGCATCCACCAGGAATAATGTGCCGGAGTCATGCGCCAGCTTGCTGATTTCCTCCAGTGGCTGCCACACTCCGGTCGAGGTTTCCGCATGAACCACCGCCACCAGCTTGGGATGGCAACCCTTGAGTGCCTCGTGAACCTTGCCCGGATCGATGGGAGTGCCCCACTCGCTATCGACACGTATCAATTTCGCCCCGCAACGTTCCACGATGTCGCACATGCGTGTCCCGAAGACTCCATGCACACAAACCAGGGCTTCATCACCCGGCTCGAGCAAGTTCACCAGGGTGGTTTCCATTCCCGCGCTTCCAGTTCCGGAAACCGGGAAGGTGAGATCGTTGCTGGTACGCAGCACCGCCTGGAGCATCTTCTTGACCTCATCCATGATGATGAGGAACTCCGGGTCGAGATGCCCCAGCAAGGGCAGGGACATGGCCTTGAGAACACGCGGGTGGACATTACTCGGGCCGGGGCCCATGAGGATGCGGTTTGAGGGTTTCAGTTCTCCAGGGACAGTCATGTTGGTTCTCCAGTGGGTTGTTGAGTTGTTTGTTTCTGCATGATACAACGGACCGACGATGCCAGTCCGCAGGTGGTCCAGAAAGCAATATCAATTTTGTCACTGGGGCCGAGGTTGTTGAACAGGGCGTGTGTCAGGTAGACCACCATCATCCCCTCCAGCCCCAGGCTCACTGCACGGATTTCCGGCCGGTCTCCTGCCAGTTGAAAGATCCTCCTTGTCTCGATAAAGAACGAGAAAATCAGTAGACAATAAGCGAACAGGCCCACCACTCCCAACTCAGCCAGAATCTCCAGGTAAAGGTTATGGGCTCCCATGTGGAGCTTGCCCTCGAAAGAGTGCACGTAATAGATGTGCTTGTAATAAAGGTCAGGATAACAACCCAGCCCTACCCCCAGAGTGGGTTGAGTGAGCCACATCGATAGCGCGGCCATCCAGCGGTCGATCCGGCTTTCATTGGCCACGTAACGGATATCAAAAAGGGTTCTCCAACGCTCACGGAGTAAGGGTTCAAGTCCCAGATAGATTGCCGCGG
This sequence comes from uncultured bacterium, assembly GCA_964481775.1. GTDB lineage: Bacteria > Hinthialibacterota > Hinthialibacteria > OLB16 > OLB16 > OLB16. The sequence continues at coordinate 11,392 of CAYZUX010000086.1, forward strand.
CGATTCCCAGGAGCGCCAGGACCGACAGAAAGAAGGCAAACCGGAAGGTTAAGGCGGTGCGTTGACGTAACAGGAGGAAGAAAACCAGCGCCACCATCCCCAGCCAGGCGCCACGTACAAAGGTGGCGAGGATCCCGATCGACACCAGACCGAGGAAGATCATGATCAGGCTTTTGCGTTTGAGTGGTTGAGTCAATGCCCCCAGAGCAAAGGCCGCCGGGAAACAGAGATAGGCGGCATACACGCAGTGGTCGTTAAAGAAGGGGGCAGCGATTTTCTGGTAGATCTGGAATCCAGCTTCGATCTGGGTGAAGAATCCATAGCAGACCAGAAGGGAAGTTGTGGTGGCAAATACCAGACAAAGCCACCAGACCTCCCTCAAGGAACCCACCGCCATCTGGGTGAGTACATATCCCCCAAGGAAACCCGCGGTGCCACGTGCCAGTGCCTTGGCGGTAACCAGGGGTATCTCGCTGTGAAGGAAAGATGAATACTGGACCAGTAAAAGAAGTCCAGCTGCAGCATGAAGAGGTGAGACAGTCCAACGCAACTTCCCGGTTCGAAACACCTTCAAAGCCACACTGACTCCCACCAGGGGCGCCAATGCCTCGGTGGGCAGGGTAAGATGATTACCGGCCCCCAGGATGTCATGGACTTCCATGGAAAAAGGCAACAGGCTGACCAGCAGAAACCACAGCCATCTGGGTTGCAGGGCCAGGATAAAGCCACCGGTTAAAGCTATTCCGGCGGTCAGAACGAGGGGATTATGCAGTATCAGGCTGAGCGGTAAGGCGATGAGAAGGGAAATGCCCACCACGAAAAACAAAGGAACAGGAAGCGGGATACGCTGACTGAAAGACTGCATTGGAGCATCATGCCACAAGATAGGGATCGTTGTTCAGACAACCCACTCGAGATCCGTTTCCGGGAGCAACTCCTCCAGATCTGGCCCTCAGGGGTTTCCTATCGGGTCCTGGTGGCTGTCTCCGGTGGTGCGGACTCCACCGCATTAGCCCATCTCTGCCGGTCCTCCTTCGATAGGGATATGGCCATTGCTCATTTCCACCACCACCTGCGTCCAGGCGAGGCGGATGAGGATGAGGCCTTTGTAAAAGACCTTGCCGAACGGCTGGGTGTTCCTTACCGGAGAGGAGACTGGAATCCCCGGGAACGTACCACCCTGCCCCACAGTGATCGTAATCTCCAGGCCGCAGCCCGCCGCGCCCGTTACCAGTTCCTGCTTGATACCGCAAAGGATCTGGCGATTCCTGTCCTTGTCACCGCTCATCATCAGGATGATCAGGTGGAGACGGTTGTTTTCAACCTTTCACGCGGGGGAGGGACCGGCGCCTGGCAGGGAATCCGTCCGGCACTCCAACGCCAGGGGATTTGGGTTCTACGCCCTCTGCTAGCATTCACGAAGGAGGATCTCATTGCTTACCTTAACCGTGTGGGTGAACCCCACCGTGAAGACTCCTCCAACCAATCGCGCAAGTACTCCCGCAACCGGATCCGTCATGACCTCCTTCCGGAAATGGATTCGAGTGATGCCGGGTTCCGGGAAACCCTCCTTGCACAAAGTGCCACCGCCCAATCCGAGGAAGCCCATTGGCTGGAAGTGCTGGAGAGGGTGAAACAGGAGAGTCTCTTCCAGAAGAGATGCTGGACTCTTCCCAAAAAAGAATTTGAGCGGATGCCCGAAGAGGGGGCCTTTTTCTGTCTGCGCCGCCTGCTGTGGGAGTTCAATGGCTCCGATGAGGGATGGTACCCTGTCAGCCGGAAAAGCCTGTCGGCCTTCTTTACTCTGCTAAGGTCCAAAACCGAGGGCGAAGTCACCTTTCCCCAGGGGATTCATGTCAGGCTGCGTCGAGGCGCGCTGATCCTCCAGAAAAAGGAGTAACACCGTTCCCTCTTACCATGCCATCAGGTCTTTAACTGTGAAGAGTCCCACTGCACGTCCCTCATGGTCCACCACCGGAAGATCATCGATGTGAAGTTTCTTGGCGATCCGGACACCCTCAGCGGCCAGAGTTTCAGGGTGAATGACTGTCGGGCTGGTAGTCATGACTGCGCTGATAGGACCAGTCAATGCTGCAGGTCTTTGCACCACAGTTCGACGGAGATCTCCATCAGTGTAAATCCCCACCAGCCGTGTTTCTTCGTCGACGATCAACACCGCCCCCGCCTTGGCGGCGGTCACCAATTTGATTGCTGTCTGGACTGTGTCCTGGGGAGACACCATTGGGCATTTTTCACCAGTCCGCATCACCTCCCGGATGGTGACAATCGCCTTCCCCAGGGAACCCCCGGGATGGTTGAGTCCATAGTCTTCACGAGTGAATCCGCGTTTGTCCATCACCGCCATGGCGAGAGCATCGCCCATGGCCAAAGCCGCTGTCGTGCTGGCGGTGGGCGCCAGGCCCAGTGAGCAGGCCTCACGTTCCACCCCGACATCCAGAATACAATCAGCGTTACGTGCCAGGGTGGAATGGGTGTTTCCCACCATTGCGATCAGGGTGCATCCGATACGTTTGATAATAGGGAGGATTCTCAGGATCTCTTCGGTCTCTCCGCTGTTACTTAATGCCAGTATGACATCCTGGGGCAACAGCATCCCGGCATCGCCATGGATCGCTTCGGCGGGATGAAGGGTGAAAGCCGGAGTTCCCGTGCTGGCCAGGGTTCCCGCCACTTTGCGGGCGATGATCCCACACTTGCCCATTCCGGTGACAACTACCCTGCCACTGCACTCCAGAAGAAGATCCACCGCCTGGACAAAATGGTGATCAAGACGATCCAGCAGCGCCCGAATTGCATTGGCCTCCAGTTCCAGGACCTCGCGGGCACGATCCAAGGACATGATCTTGTGTTACTCCTCTCCTGGACCAATGACGTGGCGAATTCTTTTAAGCTGGAATAGAAGAGGTTCCATGTCGTTCAGACGCATTGCATTGGGGCCATCGCAGGGAGCACGATCGGGATCGGGATAGACCTCGAAGAAGAGACCATCGCACCCCGCCGCAACCGCGCACCGGGCCAGAACGGGTGCGAATTCCCTTTGTCCACCCGAGGAGTCACCTTGTCCTCCTGGCAGCTGGACACTGTGGGTGGCATCAAAAATGACAGGACAACCGGTCTTCTTCATGATCGGGATGCTGCGAAAGTCTGCAACCAGATTGTTGTATCCAAAAGAGGAACCGCGTTCAGTGAGCAGAATGTTCCTGGCGCCTGATTCCTGGGCTTTGGCCACAACAGGGACCATGTCCCAGGGGGCCAGAAATTGCCCTTTCTTGATATTGAGTGTGCGGCCAGTCCGGGCAGCGGCGACCAGGAGATCGGTCTGGCGGCACAAAAAGGCTGGTATCTGTAAGACATCCACCACTTCAGCGGCCCTTCCCACCTGTTCGATCGAATGGATATCGGTCAGAACAGGGACTTCCAGATCACTGCGGATCTTTCTGAGGATTTCCAGGCCCGCCTCCAGTCCAGGCCCGCGGAAGGAACCGAGGCTGGTCCGATTCGCTTTATCAAAAGATGCCTTAAAACAGTAGGGCATTCCCAACCGGTTGCAGATGGCCTTCATCTCGGCTGCAATGTCCATGGCGCCCATCTCATCCTGCAACACGCAAGGGCCCGCGATGACGAAAAAACCTTCCCGCCAAAAGTTCTCTTGCATCATGGACAAAACAAAACCCCCGGGTGCCTGGGCAAATCCGGGGGTTATGGTTCCTTCATTCCTCCTGGGAAACCGTCAGTGTCTACCTTTCGGCACCTTCCAGAAGTCCCTTTTCGATTTCCCGCATCCGGTCATATTCCTGATCCGTTACAGAGAAAGATTTCTCTTGGGTCTCCTTCTTCAGGGTGCTTTTCTCTTTTCCAGCGCTGGTGGAGGTGGAAACGGGGATGGCCTTCACTTCGCCGGGGAGTGGAGCGATGGGTGCGGGTGGTTCCATGCTCGCGATCAACTCCGAGGCTGGAGTTGAGGGAGCGGTATCGGCGAACTCCCATTCCGATGTGGGAGATGTGGGTTTATCGAGAACATCGGTCTGAGTGGAACCTGTTTTCAGATTGAAGTGAGCCAGGATTTCCTGGTCGCTCATGTTGGCCCATTTCGACGCTGAGGCACTCTGGGTGGTGGGGCTCATTGTCTGAGGCGCCAGGGGATCGGTCGGAAGAGGTGCCTCAGTCGCGGGAACTTCGGGAGACATCGGACTCGACTCCGGCATCAGGGCAGGCACTCCAGTGGCCGGAGCGGTACTCAACACTTGAGGACCGGATGGGGTATTCACAGCGACACTCGGCATGGGATCGGGAACACCATACGGATTGCTGATTCCGCAGGCCGAACAGTTACGAAGAAGCAGATGGGGACGTATCGCATAGATCGGAGCAAGCAGTGTGTATTTGAAGGCGGTTCCTACGCGCGGATCGGGGCATAAAACCAGGTCAGCGCAACTCTCCGAATGTGCAAAATACTCCTGTGCGGCCTGTTGATGATAGAAATCCCAGATCTTGTAAGTCTTGGTCATCCAGCAATCCAGGCAAATCATGGTGGGACTTAGAATCGGGATCCACGGAAGCTTGGATTCTTCCTCCACATCCATCCCATATTCATCCCCATACCCGGAGCCCATTTGGATGGCTTCATTCCGTTCATCTGAACGTACAATCCGTCCCCCCTCATAGCTGGCTGTCTGAGACCAGGCAGTTCCCATGGTTCCCACAACCAAACCCGTCACCAGAAATCCCCACACTCCACGGCCCATAAACATAATTCCAATCCTTCTTGTACCACTCCCCCGAGTAGTACCAAGCTCGATTTTCTCCCCCTTTACACTTTACGGTTACAAGTAAAGCACAAAACCGACCATTCCGTCAAAGGGATTGCCATTCCCCGTTCAGAGTGAATCGCCTTCTGATTCAAGGGGAAGCCCCCATCCGAACCGGGAACGATGCCTATTTCTTGGCCTCTTCCTCAAGGCAAACCCACACAATCATATCGCCCACTTCGGTGTGAAGCGGAACCACCAGTGCACGATGCATGGGCCAGGTGATGATGACACTCTGCCCCACCATCACAGTGGGAGGTGAAATGTTCAGATTAAAAGAAATCCTTTCGAAACGCGAAGCAGCGTTGCCTGTGATCATATTCCCCAGCTCCGCGATGGCACTCTTGGACATCTCATCCAGCTCTTTGACTTCCACTCCTCCCATCATTTTGCCTGCGATTCCGAGGGCAGTTGGAAGGGATACCCCGTAAATCACTTGGCCTTTCATATCTCCCACAATGCCAAGGACCACACAGACCTCAGGTGCACAAAAATTGCCATCATCCAAGGAAGGCTTTCCGCGATGCACTTCCATCCCAGTCGTGATTCTGAGGATTTCCGTACCTGCTTCAAGGAATGGATTGATGAATTCAACCTTCATCATGTTTGAGTCCTCCTGTGTGCAGGAAAAAAGAGGAATGTATCCTATCGCATTTCTGTCGATTCGGCCAGCTTCTATCTGTAAGGTGACAGTAAAAATGTAGGCTGAAGGTGCTAGCGTTGGGCCTAGATTGTCCTTGTGTGGTCAAGGCTTTTACCTTTTATCAAGCAGGCTTTTCACAAGCAGCTTCTCAAAGGCTTCGCGATCTTTCCAATCCATGGCACACCGGACCGGATGACCTTTTTCATCATCAGGAACTGTGTTCCCTTTTTCATCAACACGCAATTTCAGGGTCTTCATCTCGAAAAAGGACTCATTAAACACAAGCGCGACAGCGGCAGTGTCGAAAAGAACACTGCTCTCACCTTCTGGGAATCCCTTGAAATGGGTCCACAACCTGTAATTGTCGATCACTGTTTTCGCGCGTGGGGCTTCCGACTTGGCAACCCGGGCATAACGTTCCCCTTTCAGTTTGAGAGTTCCACATCCATCCAGCGGAACCATGGTGATTTCCCAGGGTGCCTCCAGCACAGCCTGTGCAGCCGGGATATCCGTCACCACATTGCACTCCGGTTCACGCCCTTTTCGGCCGTTGTATCCGATTTCCACACTCCCCGCCATGGCCACCACACGAGCCTTTTTGGCGATACCCGGCGAGCGGTGTAATGCCTCACGGATATTGGTTTGGGGACCAATCAATACAAGGGTGATTGGAGAAGAACTGGAATTGATCAACTCAATCATGGCCTGCACTCCATCCTGATGGACTTTGCTTGGATAACGATTCATGTCGTAATCTCCAAGCCATTGGTCCTGGGCGATTGCATTGCTTGATGTTTTGATTCCCACGCCGATGGGGATATCTGTGCGTTCCATTTTTTCAAGGATCTTAGCCACGAGACAGGCTTTGCGTGGGGCGTCATCGGTTCCGGTGACGATCATTTTCAGTTCGATCTCAGGACAACCCAGCAACATGCCGATAGCCCAGGTATCATCGATGTCACCACCCACATCGGTGTCCAGAATCACAGGTATGGGGTCTGCACAAAGGAATGAACAATGAAGGATGAAAGGGAAAAGCCACATCTTTTTCATGGTAAGACTCCAATCTCAGGGCCACGGGTCAGTCTAGGCCGGTTCCCGGGTGAGGAACAAGTGCTCGAATCAGATTTCAGAAATAGACAGTCGGAAGCAAAACCATCCAAAGTCCCTGTTCCTCCTGTCCTATCTGAGGCAGAATCGGTCAGGATCAGAAAATGAATATCGAAAGGGTTGTCTCCGCCAAGTCCACAGGTACTGAAGAGGAAGCTGCCAATGCTTCCTTGCGACCGCAATCTCTCCAGGAGTACATCGGTCAGAACCAGCTTAAAGAAAACCTGGGTATCGCCATCGAGGCCGCACGCCGCCGTGGTGAGGCTCTCGACCATATTCTTTTTCATGGTCCACCGGGACTCGGGAAAACAACCCTGGCCCATATCATCGCCAATGAGATGGGGGGAGAACTGGTCACCACCAGTGGTCCCTCCCTTCAACAGCCCACAGACCTCCTCGGCATCCTGACCAACCTCTCTGCGGGAGACATTCTTTTCATTGATGAAATCCACCGTTTGACCACTGTGGTCGAGGAATACCTCTATCCGGCCATGGAGGATTACCAAATCGATTTCGTAGTCGATAAGGGTGCCTTCGCCAAGACCATCAAGATTCCGCTCAAACGCTTCACTCTGGTTGGCGCGACGACACGGGCAGGGCTGTTGTCGGCTCCGTTGCGTGACAGGTTTGGCCTTTTCTATCACCTTGACTTCTATGATCCCGTTGACCTGACCCGTATTGTCACACGCTCCTCCGGGATTCTCAAAGTTGCCATCGAGGCGGATGGAGCCGAACAGATCGCCAGGCGGTCACGTGGCACTCCCCGCATCGCCAATCGCCTTTTACGCCGTGTGAGAGATTATGCCGAGGTGCGTGCGGGAGGACTTGCTACCTTGGCTGTTGCGGATGAGGCCCTGCGCATGGAAGGGGTGGATGCCCTTGGATTGGATGAGCTTGACCGGACCTATCTCCGGACAATCATCGAGTATTACCGGGGAGGCCCTGTGGGCATCGAAGCGATTGCGGCCACCTTGAACGAAGAGAGCGAAACCCTGGAGGATTTGGTGGAACCCTATCTGCTCAAGATTGGTTTCCTCCAAAGAACCAGCCGTGGACGTTGTGCGGGTTCATTAGCCTGGGGACACCTGGGATTCAAACCCCCCCTCCCTGAGGGTCCCACGCTGTTTGAATGACACCGGACTCAATTTACCGTTCCGTCTGCTTCTATGACTGAGACACGTTCCTTTACACGAGGTTCCTGGACGGGCGAGATTGCTGTTCCCTACTTCGAGCACCTGGATACCCTTCTTGAGGCATTCAGCCAGGGGGATCGCGGTTCAATCGTTAAGGAGAGCAAGGGACGGCGGATCAGGAGGGTTCCCTCTCCCGTAGGGCCGCTCTGTGTGAAGGAGTTCCTTGGTAACCGTTGGTATGACCGGATTTGTGCTGTTTTCAGGGGAACTCGTGCCCGTTCGGAATGGCGGAACCACACCCGGCTGGCCGGTCGTGGAGCCCCTGTTCCCACCCCGATCCTGTGGGCGGAACAATCTGCGGGTCCCAATGGACAACGTGGGATCCTGATTTCCCATTTCATTTCCCCCTGTTTCCCCCTTTCGGATCTGGTGGATGGAAATGTGGAACTTTCTCCCGGGGACAAGAGGAGTGTTCTGGAGGCGATCGGAAAGACTTTGGCCCTCCTGCACCAAGCGGGAGGCAGGCATGAAGATCCGCATGGAGGGAATGTCCTGATATCGATCGATGCCGGTTCGGTCAAGGTGTTCCTGACTGACCTCCAGGAGGTTTCCCTGAAGGAAGGTCTTACATGGAGAGAAAGACTGAAGAATCTGGGTGGATTCCTGGGAGGTCTTGCTCCACGATTGAGGACTGTGGATAAACAGCGATGCCTGCGCGCTTATCTTCAGGTCCTCAGGGATTGGGAACCCGCATTCCGGAGTGAAAACGAAGCTCGCCGTTCCATGGCCAAGGCGGTTGAGTTTTATGCTGCCCGCGATTACCGCAAACGTTGGCATTCCCGAATCGCCAAATGCCAGGAAGAGGGCCACCGTTTTCACGCGCTCCAATGCGGGGTTTATTCGGGCTGGGTGCGTGCTTCCTGGGATTGTCCCCAGCTTCGTGAGGCCTTTGTGGAACCCAATGCCCTGATCGCTTCTGATTGTTCGCTGGTTGTCAAGGACACACCCACCACCACAGTGGCTCGTCTGGAAATACCCGGCCTGCAGGCTCCACTCTTTATCAAGCGTTACAACCGGAAAGACTGGTGGGAAAGGACAAAGAATCTCTTCCGGCGGTCACGGGCCATCCGGGTCTGGCGCGCTGCCTTTGCCCTTGAGGTGCTGGGGATACCGACACCCCAGTCAGTGTGTGTTCTCGAACGCCGGTTGGGGCCGCTTCTGCTGGAGTCGTTTATTGTGACCCGCTGGGTCGAAAAAGGGATGGGTTTGGATGAGTTCTATCGACTGCGTTATGGTGGTCCTGTTACCACCTCATCCCAATGCAGGGAAAGGAGATTGCTTGAAAAGGAGGTGGCGCGCCTGTTTCAATCCCTCCACCGGAATCGGATCTCCCATGGAGATTTGAAGGGACGCAATGTCCTCCTCGATCCGGCCCAACCTGCTCCATTCAATCCCCAGTTTGTTGATCTGGATGCCATGAGTATCCATCCAGTGCGCTTTCGCCGCTCAAGAATCAATGATCTTTCCAGGTTGTTATTTTCGCTCTACCCCTCGGCCAGCCCGGTCTCCCAGGTACGTTTTTTCCGTGATTATTCGAGGGATGATCCATCGCTTTGGGAGGAGCGCCGACGCTGGTGGAGAGCGATCCAACGGAGAACCTACCGTAAATTCCAGGAGAAACAGCTGCCCTTTGGCCCTTGACGTCAGTTCGAACGATTTTCAAACTGAATCCCATGAAACGCAGGTTCGGTTCCCAATCCGGATTGAAGATCATCGATGAGGGGAGGCAAGTGGTGCATGGCCTTCTGCCCGAACTGGTGTTTGGTCCAGTCGACTCGCGCCGGTTTGGCCGCTCGCTGGGGATCAATCCCTTTCCTCCCGGCGAAAAGATCTGCTCGTTCAACTGCCCTTATTGTGAATGCGGCTGGACGAATCGTTTGTGGGTGGGTGTACACAGGGATGTGGCCTGGCCGGATTTGGATCAACTGACTGAAAATATCCAAGGCAGGCTGGAGCAGTTTCAGGGTTCGGGGGAACGGTTGGATGCCATCACCTTCGCGGGTAATGGTGAACCGACACTCCACCCGGATTTCCCCGGGTTGATCGAGAACACTATCCTTTTGCGTGATCAGTATACCCCCGGCGCCCGGGTTGTTGTCCTGACCAATGCTTCGGAACTCCACAGGAAGGAGATCCGGGAGGCGCTCCTGAGTGTGGATGAAACCTGTATCAAGCTGGATGCGGTCTCTCCTGAGGTAGTCCGTGCGATCAACAAGCCTCATGCCTCGATTACAATGGATTCCCTGATCGAACAGATTGCCTCCTTCCCGTCCCCTCATATTCAATCCATGTTTATCCATGGCCCGGGTGACAACACAAGCGATGAAGAGGTGAAACTATGGATGTGGGTGCTCCAGCGGATCAGACCAGCCCGTGTGGATATCTATAGTCTGGACCGGCCAGCCCCAGATCCACGGGTCTCCAAAGTCCCCAGGGAAAGGCTGGAGGCCATCGCTGAACAGGCCAGGAACTATCTGAAGACTCCTGTTTTCGTTTACTGACCTGAAGTCTCTGGTTCCAAAAAAAAAGCCGGTCAAGGGGGTGGGATGACCGGCTAGTCCTAAGAGGAGGCTTT
>CAYZUX010000087.1:0-21608 GCA_964481775.1 uncultured bacterium
ATACCCGCTTGAGCGATGTCTTGAGCCTGGCGGTGCAGGCCTGCGATGCCGCGGCACGGGCCAAAAGCATTCCGGTTCACGTGGACTGTGACACTGACATCATCATCAAGGCCAATCCGCTCCTCATCGAGCAGGCCATCGTCAACCTGGTGGATAATGCAATCAAGTACAGCGATGAGGGGAAGGAGGTCCATATCGAGGTGGTACCGAATGGCGATCATGTCCGCATCCTGGTCCGTGACCAGGGTTGCGGGATCGCCAAGGAGCATCTTCCAAGGCTCTTCGAACGTTTTTACCGCGTGGACAAGGCCCGCAGCCGTAAGCTGGGCGGGACGGGATTGGGACTTGCTATCGTGAAACACATCGCGCGCGCTCATTCCGGAAGAGTTTCAGTCACAAGCACTCCCGGGGAAGGAAGCGTGTTCACCCTCTCGCTCCCGTTGTGAATAGACTGATGGAGTAGCGAACTCATTAGACAATCTGTTGACGGAACGAGAAAGGATTCCCGTTCCAGTATTCCTGCTGTTCCTTACGCCGCCTCGGGTGCGACTGCCACGCCGGACTTGGCGGGAAGTTTTCCCGGAAGAGAGCGCCCGCCAGAAGATTTCTCCCGCCAGGCTTTCTCAAGGCGATCAATGGTGAACTGCACCAACTCTGGTTCGGGTAGGTGATAGGCTGATTCGGGCATGACTCCGGGTTCCAGATGGGAAAGGAAATAGCGCATCAGTTTCATCCGCATCCGGGTGCTTTTGAAAAGACGGAAATAGTTTTTGGTCAGTGTGAATTTCCAGGGTTTTTCCAGGAACCAGAAGGTGTAATGGCCCACAGCTTCGATCAGCTCCGGCGGGCCATCCACTTTGGTTACCAGCTTGCTGTGATCACAGGCTGTCAGGCTATCATAGTCTCCATCGAAAACGCCAAGCTTGACTGCCTCATCCCCGAGTTCTGTCCCGGGATAAGGCATAAAGAAGTGGATGATCATGCAGTGGACCCGTGTTTTGATGGTCATTTCGATGGTCGCCATCGCCGTTTCCACAGTCTCTCCGGGCAAACCGAAGATCACGGAGGAAATGCTTTCGATCCCATGTCTTTCACAAAGGTCCCGTGCACGGAAAAGATCCGCATCCTTGACCGGTTTCTTCAGAACCTTCTGCCGCATCTTCTCATCACCGGTCTCCACTGCGAAAAAGATACGGATGCAGCCGGCTTCGGCCAGTTGAGCAAAGAGCTCCTCCTGGCGCATGACATTGGCAATGCTGTGACAGTGGAAGGGGAGACGGACCTGATCACGCATCAGCGGCAGGAACTCATTCAGCCAGCGGTTCTGGATCAGGAAGACATCATCCTGGAAAGCGACATAGCGGAATCCATATTTCTCCTTTGTCTCACGCAGTTCGCGGATCACATTCTCCGGAGACCGGCGGCGCACATTGGGGCCGTTTTCGATCTCCCTTTGGGCATGGTTGTAGCAAAAAGTGCAGTCAAAAGGGCATCCACGAGCCGTAATGAAGTATCCCACGCCATCTTTCCAGAGGTGGGCGAAAGGACGGACTAATTCCTTGTCGGAGAAGGGGAGTGAGTCCAGGTCGGCCAGGTTGGGACGGAGGCCATTGCGGGTGACTTGCCCATCCTTTTTCACCCACAGGTTAGCGATGCCACTGTAGTCACGTCCCTCCTCCAGCGCGGTGACAAACTCGAGCATGGGGTATTCCCCCTCGCTACGGCAGATGACATCCACACCGGGGTGCTCCACGACATCCGGAAAGAAGGTGGGATGGGGTCCACCATAAATAACGGGAAGCCCCAGGGCCTCTTTGAGAGCCTGCGTTTTTTCCAGCATCCACTTGTGCTGGCCAGAACAGGTAGAAACCGCCAGGACATTGGGCTTGCGTTTCTGGACTTCCTCCCGGAGGTCTGGCCAGGCGGGTGTTGCATCCATATTGATGGCCTCGGTCTCATGCCCATGCTTCTTGAGCAGGGCGGAGATCGTGGTTACCCCCAAGGGTTCCTGACCTAGGATCAGGTCATCAAACAGGAAAAGGACCTTCATGGGTCACCTCACTTTCGTGGCTCAACTAGAGACATGCAGGGGAGGTAGGGACAAATCGTATCGTTTTCCCATAGGGCAAGTCCAGTCCTCGCCGTTTCGGTCTTAGGTTACAGGGCATTTGGATAAGTTGTCAATTCAGAATGGATTTTGGCGTAACTCCTCGCCCTGTGACACGTTCTTTGACCAAGGGAATTCATTATCCCCGTCTGATCTCCCATTCCAGGCTTAAGGGGATGGGTGGAGAAGGAAACGAGGTTTATTCTTTATGGGAAGCATGACTCTGTCGCCTTCTGAACATGTGGGGCTATTGAGCCGGACCGGCTCGCTTGAAAGAACTTCATCCAGTCGATACGCTAGGCCCTCAAAAGCTGTGGCACGCGATTGGAAGTCTTACACCGACGAGGAGCTGATGCTCGCCTGCAAGGATGACAGGGGCGAGGCCCTCGAGGAGATCTACCGGCGTTACTATCGCCAGGTATACTATTTTGTGTGCCGCAACTACTCAAGGAAAGAGCAGGCGGAGGACATTACACAGGAGACTTTCCTGCGTGTTTATCGCAGCCGCAAGTCCTATGAGCCCACTGCCAAATTCGCTGTCTGGCTCTACCGGATCGTGCGTAACCTGTGCATCGATGAAAGCCGGCGCTATTGGAACCGGAATGTCACCAGGGAAACCGAGTCGGTGGTCGAGGAATCACAGAGCACTCCGCTGGACCTCATCCCCAGCGAGGAGCACGATGTTCGTCACGCCATGGATGAGGAACGTGACATGAAAACCATCCAGGATGCCATCAAGTTGCTCTCCCCAGAACAACGCGAGGTGATCATCCTCAACAAGTTCCAGGGCCTTTCCTACCAGGAAATCGGTGAGATCATTGGCAGCAACGCCGAGTCGGTGAAACAGAAAGCCTATCGAGCTCACCTGCGGCTGCGAGAACTGCTCAAGCCACTTCTCAAGGAGGCACGCTAGTCATGCGTATTCTTCCCTCCCGGCGTTGGATCAAGGAATCCATTCCGGCTTACCTGTGCTGCGAAACATCCCCGTGGACCTCTTTATGGGTCCGGTTCTATGTCTGGCTTTGTCCGGAGTGCAGACAGGAATTTTCTTCCCTCAAACAGGTTTGGGATGAACTTGACAACTGGGAGGTGGATCTTCCGGCGGAAAACCTCGAAGATCAGTTTACACAATCCTTCCGGGGCAAATTCCCATCCGCCTTCCAGGAGGAAAGAGAGCCTGCGCCAGCGCGTATGGGAGACCTGGTTCTCAGGCTATCCTACACCGCCGCGATCCTTGTCCTTGGAGCCGCGATTCTCCTCACCCAGGAAAAAAGGAATCCGGCGCCATCCCTGCAACAGGTAGCACGAACAAATCCGATCCTCTCCCCCAGCCCCTCTCCGGAAAATCCCAACGACACAACCACCCCTCAAAATCCTCTACTGGCCTCAGCTTCCAGACACCCCTTGGGCAGTTCGATCCATTGGGTCAGTGACCAGATTCAGCCTGATCGCATGGGAAGCGGGATCCTTTCGGGGGATGACACCCTGTTGACGCGTGGGGTTCAGATCCATACCACCTCCACGGGAATCACTCAGAACCCCTCCGGAATCCGTTCAAACCTCGCCCGCACGAAACGGACAGTAGCCATCAACTATGTTCCAATCACCGGTTTCGAAACCCTCCAGGCTGCTGAGGAGGACCGTTCCTACTGACTTCGGAAACTCTCCAAACCTCCCCCACTTCTCTGTTCATTCTCCAAAGGGACTGGCAGAAAGGAAGGACTGGAACATTCAAACCGCTTGGACTCGCTTTCCACACAGTAACCCAGGCGAGTCCCATGCGTTTAAGTGCGTGAAGAGATGGTGAAGACTGAGGATCAACTGGAATGAGAATCACTACCAAGAATATCACGGTTTCATCGATCTTCCGGCCAGTTGTTGTGTTGTCAGTCATGATTCTCACTTTCTCGATACCCTCAATCGGCCAGGAAACCAACGAGTATCTCCGTTCCATGCAGTCTTTGCGGAAAGACCTCTTCGGTAAGGTGTCACCGGGAGTCGTGTCTGTGGAGCTTGTATTGCGCAGTTTACCGGCCTGGGAAATGGCCCAGATTGAACGATGGTCGAATGAATGCAGGTTGCAACCATGGCGTTGTGGAGGAATCACGGAATCCGAGGCTGAGCAATGGCGGGAATGGTGTGACTCATTCCTGACCGAGATCGAGGCGCAGATTGCGGAGAGCAAGCTTGAGAATGTCAGCGATTCGGCGGGCGACTGGCAGAACTTCCTGCGTCAAATGCTCAGTGACTGGCAGGCCAGGGAACGTCCTTTCCTGGTCGATGGCCAGGAACCTTCCTTCAACAAGTTCGTGGCATTGTTGGGGGAACAGATCACCAGGTTCGATGCCCAGATTGCCAGTTTCAAAGATGCTCCCATGAAACCGGTTCCTCTCCACCAGAACACAGGTTTCATCGTGGACAAGGGCCTGGTGGCCACTACCTTTGATGTGGCCCGCCACCGCAGTCCCTATAACCATATCCGGGTCTGGTCGGATGCACAGGTGCAGTACTCGACCGGTGAGGTGATCGGCCAGGATCCCGAAACCAATGTGGCCCTGATCCGTTTATCAAGCCCCGGAGCAGAACTGATGCCATCGATTCACATGGCAAAAGAGAAACATGCCGAAGTCGGAGATTTCGCGGTTGCATTCTGGCATGCCTTCAGTCAGCCCCTCTCGATGCGAATGGGCGAGGTGACGGGTGTCCTGAGAAAGGTGCCGACCTTCCATTGTGCCACGTTCCTTGAGACCTCCTTTCCCACCAGCCCGGGTACACTGGGGGCTCCTCTGGTCAGTCTGGATGGAGAACTCCTTGGCATGAGTACTGTTTTCATGACCCAGGGCACGATGACCGAGGTGACCTTCGCTCTGCCAGCCGACCAGCTCCTGGATGTGATTGGTCAGCTGCGGGAGGAAGGATCTGTCAAACGTGTGAGGCTCGGTGTTTCCGTGAGTGAGTCCGTGAGCCCTGATCACTTGAGAAAAAATGTGATTGTCAAGAATGTGGAACCCAACAGCTGTGCCGCGCGCTTCGGTATTCAGACAGGTGATGTCATTCTATCGGTCAACAAAGAACCGATTCACTGTAAGACCCATCTCATCGCCAATCTCTCCAGGTTCAAGCCCAACGACCAGATTGTTCTGGAGATCCTCAGGCAGGGCCAGCCGACACAGATTGCGGTGGCTCTCGATCCCATGCAGTAATCCCCTTTGCGGTGAGCCTTCTTTCCATCATCATCCCTCCTTGAGATGGTTCTGTTTTATCGATCGCAAGGAGCTGCGTCTTGTCAGAGAAATCCCTTAGAAAACCGATCCGCAAGGCGGTCATTCCCGCCGCTGGATTTGGAACCCGCCTGCTTCCCGCCACAAAAGCACAACCCAAGGAAATGCTGCCCATCGTGGATCGTCCGGCCATTCAGTATGTGGTCGAGGAAGCGGTCCATGCCGCCTTGCAGGATGTCCTGATCATTACCGGCAAGGGCAAACATGCCATCGAGGATCATTTCGACCGCAACTTCGAACTCGAGGAGGAGCTGCGCAAGAGCAAGCGTCATGCGGCGTTGGATGAAATCCGTGCTCTTACCACCCAGGCACGCATTCATTATGTTCGCCAGCCGGTGCTTCTCGGCCTGGGTGATGCGGTCCGGCATGCACGGGATCATGTGGATGAAGAGCCCTTCGCGGTGTTGCTGGGAGATACCCTGTTGCGCCCCGCCGGCTCCTGCCTGAAGAAGCTGGTGGAGATTCACCAGCGCACTGGAGATGCGGTTCTGGCTGTCGAGGAAGTTCCCGCCGACAAGGTCGAACGCTATGGTATCCTTGAAGTGGATGGGGGACACAATGGGGAATATGTGGTCAAGCGGATTGTGGAAAAACCCAGGCGCGAGGAGGCTCCCAGTACCCTTGCCGCTGCGGGACGGTACATCCTTCTGCCGGAGATATTCGATATCCTGGATTCACTTCCACCGGGGAAGAATGATGAAATCCAACTGACCGATGCCCTCCAGGTGTTCGCCCAGCAGGGACGGTTGAGAGCCTACCGTTTCGATGGCAAGCGCTATGATGTCGGGAACAAGACCGACTATGTCCTGACCATCCTGGAGTTCGCACTCTCCAGACCCGATATAAAAGGATTGCGGCACGCGGTGGAGAAAATACTCGCGTCGGAACCGGTTGCTGATTAGAAAGGTCCCTCTTTCTTTTCCGGTATCTTGACCTCAGGCAACTTGAGGAGGACCTCTTCCTTGAGTCCCTCGATGATCTCTGTCCAGAGTTCATTGGTCAGCCCGGTTTTGACCTCGACTTTCTTTTCCTCGTAATGCTCCTGTTTGCCGAAGTCAGTTTTATAAAAGTCCTCTTCCCCCTTGGTGGCGAAGGATTCATCTTCCGTAGGGGTGGCGGTGGGATCGGGCTGGGCGCCTGGTTTGAGAGTCAGGAGCGTGACCTTTTTGACTCCCTCCCTCTCTTCGATCGCTTCCAGGGGAACCTTCACCACCTGGGTGGCTTGTCCCACCAGGATATCGGCGTTCGCGGTCATTTCGGGACGGAAAATATCGGACTTGTCTGTCAGGGCGATCTTCACTTCGAAAACCACAATATTATTTTTATTCACCCCGGCCGGAGCGATTGTCTCGACTTTACCCTTGTATTCTTTATCCTCAACAGCATCGAGGGTGAGAGTCACCGGATCCCCGACTTTGATCTTGGCGATGTCAACTTCATTGAGTTTGACCACAGCTTGCATCTCGGCCAGGTCGGCAACCTCGGCCAGGGTGGTGCCCTGGGTCATTCCTGCCGTGCCCTGAACCAACTCACCCTCATCTACCGGGAGAATGGTGATGACTCCGGAGACCGGAGCGCGGATGGTGGTTTCCTGGAGATCCTCCACCGCTTGCTCATACTCATCCAGAGCCTTGGGGAGCTCCATCGAGGCCGATCGGACCTGATCGTGATAAGCAACAAAAGCGCGATCAAATGCCTTCTGGGCATCATCCAGCGTTTTGAGAGAAATGAGGTTCCGTTTGAACATCTCCTTTTTGTTCTCAAGATCGGATTTGGAGGCCCCATATTCGATCAAGGTCCTGTCCACCAGGATCTCGAGTTTGGTGGGATCGATCTTTTCCGGTTCAGTCACCACCTTTCCAAAAGGCATCAGTCCATTCAGTTTCTGCCGTGCCAATGAGAGATCGCGTTGCCGCTGCTCCAGGTTCCGCTGGTATTGTTCGCGATCGAGTTCCGCGATTACGCTCCCTGCCTGGATCACATCACCCGCCTCGTAGTGGAGGCGTTCGATCCTTCCGGATACCTTGGATTTCACCTCCACCGTCTTCTTGGGTTGAAGGGTGGCGGTCTCCTTGAGAATCACTTTCAGATCGCCTATCTGCGAGGTTGTGAAACGGACTTTAACCGGATTCTGGTTCCGAAGTGCATAAAACCAGTAGGCGCCATAGCCGATTCCGCCGAAGAGACCTATGATCAGCGCCAGGATAATTACAATGGAAAGGATCTTCTTGAGGACTCTCACGTAAGGGACTCCCAGTTGTTGACAATGTCCCGATGATAGCACCGGATAGCCTGCAAGATAAATCAGCCCCTCTCGAAGCACACTGGTTAGGGACTATCCCTTACCAGGAAGCCTATGAAATTCAACGAATCTGCCATGCCCAACGTATCGCGGAAGAAATTCCGGATCAGCTTCTCTTGCTTGATCACCCCACCGTTTTCACCATCTCACGGCGTTCCGAGCCCGGGAACATTCGTGTCAGCAAGGCTTTCCTGGAAAGCAGAGGGGCGCAGCTTGTTCCCACAGATCGTGGCGGCGAGGTGACCATGCACAATCCCGGACAACTGATCGGATACCTGATCTGTAAACTCGATCCCGCGAGAATCCAGCTCCATTCCTATCTACGGTGGATCGAAAAATCGCTCCAACAAGTCGCGGCCACTTTTGGAGTCGAAACTCACACCCGGAAAGGATACACCGGAGTCTGGGTGGAAGACCGTAAACTTGCCTCCATCGGAATCGCTGTAAAACGCTGGGTTACTCTGCATGGATTTGGACTGAATGTCTGTAATGACCTGACTCCCTTTTCCTGGATTGTTCCATGTGGCCTGACAGGAGTTCGAATGACTTCGCTGGAGGCCGAAACAGGCAAGCCACTCGATTGGGACAAGGTCCTTGAGGAAACCTGTAAAGCGTTCTGTGCGATAAGACGGGAGTAGCTTGATTTATTGTGGATCTGGTGAAGGTAGGATCCCGGTTTCGTCTTCAGGACCTTCCTGGTTTTCCTGAACAGCTCCAGTGACGGGGGGAACGGACATCACTCGCGGTCCGGCGGGAGTGTCTGCGGAGGCATGCACCCCATCGATATGGACATTCACCTCCTCAATCAGAATCCCGGTAATCCGCTCCACCTGCGATTTGATCTTTTTTTGAAGTTCGTAAGCCACATTCGGAATGGCATAACCAAACTCAACCCGGATCGAGACATCCACTTTCTTACGCTGATCATCAGGGCCACTGGTGATGCGGATGCCCTTGGGAAAGTCGGTTGAACGGAGCATTTTGAAAGCGCCATTGATCAGGCTCTCCTCGGACACGCTCGCGACACCCGGAACATCCTGAGAACAAATGTGGATGATGGAACGGATCACCTCATCCGATACCTGGATTACTCCCACCTCTGCGGTCATTCCTCACCCTCCCCTGAAGGCCATTCCCCCCCCGGCGGAATATCCGATGGCTCTTCACCGTTGACCTTTTCTTTCATGGTTTTTCCGGCCTTGAACTGGATGATCCGGCGTGCAGGGACATCGGCGACTTCTTTGGTGACCGGATTACGTCCAATCCGTGCCGGTGTGTCCTTAACCTTGAATACCCCGAAGTTGCGGATCTCGATCCGTCCCTCGGTGGCCAGAATCTCGATGAAGACATCCAACACGGACTCGACAATCGCGCGAGTATGTCCTTTGCGTGTGGAGGTCTTCTCGGAAACGATCTCGATAATTTCTTTTTTTGTCACGTTCCAAGTGCCCGGATTCAGGTGATCTCGCTCCGATCCGGATGGGAAGGGTTGGATGCGGGGATGGGATTTGAACCCATGACCTCCGGGTTATGAGCCCGACGAGCTACCACTGCTCCACCCCGCGTCCGGTTGGGCTGGGATGTCAAACCTTCCCAGCCCGGGCATTTAACCAATAGCAAATTCCCAAGCACTGTCAACTCCTACGCCTCAATTGGACTGACCGACCTGAGTTTCCATTTCCTTTGGAGCCAGGAAACGGTTGATCCACTCGGATACCTTGGGGGAAAAAGTGTTGGATGAATACTGCTTTTCCTTGGAGGCTTCATCACCAAGCGCGAAGAGGTGTTCGTAGAGAGGGCCATCCTCGATGGCGTCTTGAACGGCGATCCGTGTGTTATCGCGGAAGACCGTATCCCACTTGGTCCGGACATCCATCCAGAAGGGACGGTTGTCGCGCCACCATTGGCGGGCTTTCGAGCAACGGCCCTCTTGGGTGTGATCGTAGCGGTTCCAGCCCAATTCACGTACCAGGACATGGTCTCCACTCCCGTCACGGCGTAGCTTGTAGTTGTCTTGCTCATGGACCCAGCCAGTCTGAGTGAGAGCATGGCGATTGATGCCAACGAGTATGTTGTAATCGCTCCGGGTGGTATGCTCCCGGCGCGGCAACGGACGATTGGTGGGCTGAGATTGCCATTGCGACAGGTTTCCGGTGTGGATCCACTTTCCATAAGACTCATAGCGAGGACTGTCATCTACCTGAAAAACCCGCTGCGTCCAGGTGCCCGTTGCCTCCTCAGGAGAGAGTTCCCGTTTGGTCCAAACATTCTCTCCCTGGAATTCCCAGAGAATCCGGTTCTCGTATTCCCAATCATCGCGCCAGTGTTTGGTCACCCTACCGCTCTCGGATTGCAGGAGATGCTGAAGAACGATTTTGTTCTCGGTTTCCTCATCCACGACGATAACCTCCAGGGCGGCGGAGTCCTGTGGGCCTTTGAGCTGATATCCGAGTTCGAAGGGAACTGTCTCTTGAAAGTGAAAATTGACCACATAGGTTCCAGCCATGGCGAGGATGGCCTCGCGGTCCTTCTCCTTGGGGCTGAGTTCCTTCTCCTCCGCGATGGAGGAGAGAGGAACCGAAACGATTACTCCCATGAGCACAATCATTTGAAACCTCTTCATCTTACTGTTTCTCCTTTTGGGGCGGTTATGTCCTGAAGCGGGAGGGCATCCCGCTGAAGACCTGGTTCATCTCCGGCCTTTCCTACCCCTCCACCCCAACCCTCCCCCGCAAGGGGGGAGGGAGAACAAAGGCGTGGGGTGGGGGGTATCCCGGTGCTTTGCCTAGCTCCTTTGAGGTCCCTGCAAAGCCTGTATCGCTGTTTCCAATACCCACGGCGCGGTCTCTGGGAAACTGACTACGCTGTTCTCCGAGAAGGTGATGTTGTCACCAAGAACGGGAGTCTTACCCTCCGCATGAGGCGCGCCGGATTTTGAGGCACGCTGATGAATCGACGCGGCCGAGATGGCTACATAGAGTCCGATCACGATGACACGATGCTTCTCCTTGGCGGTCTGTTCGATGAGGGGAAGGCCATTCTCAAGGTAGGTCTGTCCCACCGCGCAATAGGCCCAATTGGCGTGTTCGATTCCGCTCCGCCCGCAACAGGCGGTGGCCAAACGGCGTAGTTTGTTATCGATGAGGCTTTGATGATCCGGGCAACCATGCGCCAGGAAGATCACAGCTTCCTGTTTGGGGTCGCGGGAAAACTTGGCGATCTCACTTTGAGCGAAGCGGTCAAGGAGATCTCCGTGGCCCAAAGTTCCAGTCAGGCTGATAGGGACATGCGGTTTCGCGATCCGCGCACCTTCCTCCACCAAGGTCTTGAGAATCTCAGGCGAGGAATAAAGCCCAAGCGCCGCTGGAACATCAAAGTGGCTGTGCGATGAGGGGGCGATGAAGAGCGGGACGACCACGATCCGGGTACAACCGGAGGCTTCCAACATCTCGACCCCCGCCGCGGCATCCGGTTGCGCGTATTCTAGGAAGGCGACTTGCACCGAATGGAAAATGGATTTGGTCTTGTTCAACTCCGCGACTTGCTTGCCCAGGTCCAGAATTGGTTGATTCCATTTTGTTCCCGGCGCTCCATGCGCGATGATGAGGAGTCCAGGCCGGTCTTGGCGTGCATCCGCTACGGAGCCCGATTGGGAATATGCATTTCCCGTCACGATGAGGATCGTAACACACACGATCCCCGGTACCGTCTTCAATTTCATGGGTTCTCTCCTGCTTGAATGTTTCTTGATGTGTATCACGGATACGTTCTCTCTCGTCATTCCGGCCTCCACTGCGCCGTTCCCGCTTCCACTTCGTCATTCCCGCGAAGGTGGTAATCCATCCTCTCCTTATTCATAGACCTGCCAAAGGTCCACTTGTGATGCCTTCTCCTGGACTTGAATCAAGAGCGAAGGGGCCTGATGCGATATTCCAAATCCCGCATTGCCCACCGCTTCCGACATGAGGACTTGCGGAATCTCGGAGGCATCCTGGCTGTTGATCTCGAAAGTGGCCGAGATAAACCAACTGCTGAACCCCGTAAACAGATCTTGCAGCAATTCCTCCTGGATACTGGGATTCTGCACATCCAGAACGAAATCGATGGGAAAGGAGTCGGTCATCTGGCCGGGGGTGTATCCTACAGGTTCACCTGTGGCCCATGGGGTGGCTGTGGCGACCTTGTTCTCCACGTGTTCGCTAGTCAGTAAGTCGATGGGATACGGGTTCCGTTCGACGGCGGTAGTGGCCGAACCCACTCCCGCGCCGATATAAGGTTCGGTTCCTTGCCAGGAAGACTCGCTATAAGGCTCATCGAACCGCGCGGCATAGAGCTCGATCTGTTGGACAAATCCGCTGGGCGAGAGCGAGCCGATCGCATAGTTGGCCTGTTTACGATCCCAGAAGCGGAGCGTGGCCGAGGTGACCTCGAGATCTCCTTGAAGCACCGAAGGGAGGCTGACCAGCCATTTGATGATGACCATCCCATCTCTCGCGTTGAAGGATTGCGAATCGGTGGCATCCAATACAAAGAGCGGGCCGTTTTGGCGGGTTCCCGGGGTGAAGTTGTAGGGATACTGCCAACGGTCGGAGGAGAGCTCGGTGGTGGCATCATGGATCTGAGCCCATGCCGCTTGGGAACAAGACGAAGTAACAATTGCAAGATGGATGAGTAGGCTAAATCTTCTGGACTGCATGGCTTTGTTTCCTTTTCAATTGCTAGGAACCGTATCCCGGCTGAGGGTTCGGGATCTCACCGCCCCGGCGGATGATGTCGCCGGTGCTGCGGGTTCCATTGGTGGGGCTGTAAATAAACACCAAGTGCCGTTGGTTCAGGATGAAATTGATCGAAAAGGCATAGTATGGAAAATCAATCTTCGCATCCGGACCCGCGCTGTGGAGCGAGTAACGGTTATGGAGGCCGGAGCGGGGATCGGTCACCCCGGTTCCAAAAGTCGCCGCTCCGGTGTTGTAGAGATACATGTCATCCGGAAAGGGATCCTGCTGGGTGGCGCTTCCATAACTTCCCATCTCGCGTGGAAAAGGATCGGAAGGCAACCTTTGTAGAAACCGGACTGGAGTGGTGAGCGGTAAAAGTCTTTCGAAGAATGAATCGCCGAAGGATCCTCCCACGGGAGGATAGGTCCGGTAGCTCAATCTGTATTGATCCAGCGAGGTGGACAATGTCCACATATCCGATTTAACTCTGGCTACACGGCAGCGGACCAACGCATCGAGATAATTGGGGAGCGCGATCGAGATCAGAACCAAGATGATTGAAATAACCACCAAGAGCTCTACGAGGGTGAATCCCATATAACTTTTTCCATAATGGTTTCGGGTCATCGCCAACCTCTCCTTTCCCAGGTTCATCCGTGTCCGGCCTGAATAGGATGTCTCCCCATGAAGAGGAGACATCCCTCTCAGCAAGCCGGCCGCACATCCGCCAGGCGGAGCGCGGCCTTGTACCACCAAGCTCAGTAAAGACTCCAGTTCGCCACATCCGAGGCGGGAGTGGTTTTCACGGTCAGGCGCAGCTCGGGGGCCTCAGCCGGGCCGCCTGAGATTCCCGCTGCCTGACCGGTGATTCCTTCCTTCATGACCAGATTGGGATTGCTCGATCCGGAGGGACGGTTGGTGGCGAGATGAAAGAAGAGCCGGCCCCGGTCGAGACCTTCAGCGAGGTACTCCGCGATGCTTGAATCCGATGCGTCCAGATCGAATTGGATCAAAAAGGGAGAGCCTTGAGCGCCGGGGTTGTATCCAAGAATACGTCCCGCCGCCCAAGGCTCCGCCATGGGGTCATCCTCCGCACGGGCGCCATTCTTCTGCATGGGAAAGGGATCCCTCTGCACGCTTCCCCCTGGGCCGCCAGCCTTGATGGCGGAGGACTCGGTCCAGGTGTCTGCGGTATAGGTGGGGCCGAATCCAGTTCCCCAGATCTCGATCTCATGGGTGGTTCCTCGAAGGTCCCAGCCGGCATTCTGAAGATTCCAGGCACGGATAACACAAGACTCCACCTCATAGCCTTCCATCCCCAAGCCGGTAGGAATTTGGGAGCTGGTATCGAAGGCCACCAGCATCTCTCCATCGCGGTAATCGAAGGGATCGCCCCCGGTGAATAGAGGCGCGGAGGCGCACGAGCCGGGAGTGGCGTTGAAGGGATACTGCCAGAGGTCCGCCGAGGGTTGATCGAAAAGGAACTCCCCGCCAGCGGGAGCATCTTTCAAGGTGATGCTCAACTCCGGTGCGGAGGCACCGGCATGACTGGCCACGCCTTCTTTGAAAACGATGCGCGGCAAGTCAGCCGATGCCCCCTGCCCCATCGGAATGAAGGTGGAACTGATCGCGAAGGTCAGAGAACCTTTGTTCAGTCCCTCCTTGACATAAGCACGGATGGCGGGATGAAAGAGATCGAGATCGAAACGAGTGGCGCGCGGATGAGAGGTGGTGGGATCGGGAACACCCGCGGCCCATGGTTGCGCGGAAAGATCGTTCTCGGCGCGGGTTCCATCCAACTTGACCGGATAGGGGTCTCTTTGGACGGGAGCGCCCGCCCCATTGGCGATGATCGCGCCTGTCTCTGTCCACGCGGATTCCGTATAAGTGGGGCCATAACCCACTCCGAAGACCTGAACCACACGGGTACTGGTGACCACCCAGGCTGAGGTGGCGATATCCCAGAAGCGGATCGACAAACGGCTGGGATGATAGTTCTCCACCCCCGAACCAGGAGCGATGACTCCCGAGGTGTTCCAACGAATCAAGGCTAGCGAATCTCGTCCATCAAAAGGGGCCGATGTCGCGGCGAAGACCGACCGGTCGGTCTCCAAACCCGGACTGAAATTGAATGGATACTGCCACTGATCCTGGGAGGGAGTGGAAATGACATATGTTGTTTCCCCCGAAAAAGCAGGTCCCGCGATCAGTAACCCAGCAATGATAATGAAGGTGAATCGTAAGGCTCCTTGGCTAGGAGAAATATTTGTATTGAGGCTCATCGCCATTCTTTCCAGCATGAAATCCATGCGTGTAAGGTGAATGGGTAGCCTGCTGAGAGTAAGGTATACCTATCATTAGGGAGTGTATACTGTCAAGAGGCTTAACAAAAGTGAGGGCCTCAAAGCGTGTGAAAGCAACGGAAGCTATGAATTATCAGAGGGTTACCAAAGGTTGTAAGGGGTTTTCAATAGTCAACGGAATCTCCTCTACCCAATCTATCGAAGAGATCCGGAAGACTCCCAGACGGGGAGCCTCCAAAGGTTCCATCAACGCGATGACATGGATCTCTTCACTCCAGAGTGGCCAGCGAAACTCGGGATCAAGGAAACACCCCCGCAGATCCCAGGCCGACGGGGCACAATCACCATCAGGGTGGGAGTGGCAGACCGCCAGGATCCGCTGGCTCCTTCTCAAGATGGAAAGCTCCGTCCGCAGGACATGCCTGGGATCCATGAAGTAATTGCGGTTTTCCGGACTTGAGTTGTTGATCGGGTAGAACCGGTGGGCGATGTCATGTTTTCCCGCCAGGAAACCACACCCCTCGCGTGGGTATTCGTGACGGAAATGCCGGAGCATGGCGGCCAAAGCATCCTCGGTGACATGAAAGGCATCAATCGGCTCAGGCATAGAGGTCGAATGCAATGGGTCAGCGCTGGAAGTTCTGGATAATTCCTGAGTCGGGACCGATGCCGGAGATGTTCACCGAGAAAACGCCATTCATGAAGGTATCCAAGCCATCCCAGGTCATTTCGAGAGTGATTTCATCGGCCTGATTGGTGGTTGAGATCCCTTGGTAGGTGACCTGCCCCGTGAAGTCAAGGGTATAGGTGCCCTCGAACACCGCGATGACCGGATTGATGCTCCCGATCTGGGCGGTGGCATGATTCCCGCTGGTAACCACCCAGATGAGATCGGTGCCATGGAAATGGTCTCCCATCAAGTCACCCAACCAGGTGCCCAGAAGCTGGATGGGGGTTGGAGTGGGTGTTGGAGTGCGGGTTCGGGTGGGAGTCCGGGTTCTGGTGTTTGTGGGGGTCTTTGTGCCGGTGGGAGTGAAGGTCGAAGTGGCGGGAGTGGAGGTGTGTGTGGGTGTGAGGGTAGGAGTGAATACGACACTGGGGGTGGGTGATGGAGTTCGCGTGGGAAAGCCCACAGGATAGAGGGCAATATTGAGAATCGTCACGGGATACACTGCCGTAAACGGCAGAACCGCGGCCTGGAAACCTTCCTTTGAGGCCAGGACTGTAGTCGTGTCCTCACGTACCTGGTTGATGACAAACAGACCATTGGCATTGGTGGTGGCTTGTGCGGTTCCGGCAGCGATGCTGGCCCCCGCGAGAACCGCATTGTCGGAGGCCGAGGAGACAAATCCATGGACAGACACAAAAGCGGCGGTGGGGGTTGGAGTGGCCACCAGCAGGCTCCTGATCTGCCAGGCCTGGATGAAGAGGACCAGATCAGCAGCGGTGATCACGCCATCTCGGTTGAAATCAGGATCAAAATCCAGGAGCAGAGGGGTGAGGGTGGGAGTGCTTTCGGGGACGTGGGTAGAAGTGGAGGTTTCTGTCTGGGAAAATGCCCTCCAGGCAGGACTAGACACCACCGCAAGTAAGACCAGGACCAGCCTGACAAGGCGCATTTCATCTCCTCTTCCTTGTCAGGTTAGCAAAGCGATCTCCCGGGTGCCAAGATGAATTGATCTGAGCTGATTTACCGGAGGTTAACAGTCCGCCCAAAAAGGTGGGTCTGGTAATATGCTGGATTCAGCTCCTTCCAACCGGGAGGATGCATTTGCTTGACCGCCTATGGCGTGGAATTAAGATGAAATGCCAACCAATGCATAAATGCGGGAGGAAACCAGGATGCGGTTCGTGATGGTGAGGGTGTTCTTCTTGGGATTTGTTTCCCTGATCTTTGCTCCCGTGATCCCTTCCCATGCGGTCACGAAGGTGGTGGCCGCCGGTCAGATGCTGTTGATGAGAGACGACAAGGAGACCCAGTATGGCGCGGTCCGCATGGAACGGATCGAACCCAAACAGAACCGGATCGTTTACCGCTGGTTCCTTCCTCCGGAAAAAGCCTATGACCTGACTGCGGCGAATGTGGAAAGCGGGACAGTGGAAATCCGCCAGGTGCGTGGACGGGCCGTGGTGGCTTTCGGTCCTTTTGTACTGGAATGGCATGGGAGTGCCGAGCAGAAGGGAATCTTCAGTGCCAATGGGACTTTGGGCACGCAACCGCTCTACATCGCCTCCTCGGGGATCCATGATCCCTCCAAAATTCGTGACATGCGTGAGGGTTACCATTATGAGGTGGCGACTCCCCGCGAGACACCCACCCCGCTGGGGCTGACCGAGGCCTTCGCCGATCTCCCCAAGGCCCGCCTGGGTATCGGTGTCGAGGAGGTCTTCATCAAGGATGAAAATGGGCTGGAGCTGCCCTCGCTGCAGATCAACCGGATCGATACCCAATCCAAGGCCTTTGAGGCCGGCCTGCGGGAGCACCAGGAATTAGTCGCCTTCAATGGTGTTGAGATTTTCTCCGCCGCGGACTTCCAGGAACGTCTGAAGGAGGTCAAGCCAGGCGACAAGGTGAAGTTGACCGTGATACAGAATGGAGAGATGAAGGATTACCAGTTCGAGGCCGACACCCGTGTACCCACTCTCTCCACCCAACCCCAACCCACTCCCGATCCGAATCTCCCCCCCGAGGAACGTGCCCGCCAAGCCAAGGACCAGGAGGTTCTCCGCCTGATGCAGGAATCAGTGGAGGCCCTGCGCGCGAGGTACTTTGATTGAGGATGGAGGTTTTCCAGGATCCTGGTGTGTTTTGATCCCAAGTGAGAAACACACATCTCGAGTTTTCGTGCGAATAATCAGTAGGAGGATCTATGGAATGTGGAGGTTTTCCTCGGCTGTTCTGGCGACATTCTTGTTGTGGCTTGTTCCATCTTTTTCAGCCGATTTCACCGCCAAGGTGGTCTCTGTGGCCGATGGAGATACCCTTACCGTCCAAGGCCCCACAGAAACTCTACGAATCCGCCTGAATGGAATTGATGCTCCCGAGGGAAATCAGGCATTCGCGGCTAAGGCCAAGAGTCTTTTGAATGTGTTATCCAAGGATAAGGTTGTTCATGTGAAAACGGTCGGGAAGGATCAATATGGACGCTGGCTTGCCGATGTGGTGCTCCCTCCCACAAGATCATTGAACCAGGAGATGGTCCGTCAAGGACTGGCCTGGCACTTCAAAAGATACAGTCAGGACAAGGTACTCGCTCAGCTGGAAACCGAGGCAAGAGAAGCAAAAAAGGGACTCTGGAGCGATTCAGACCCCATCCCGCCATGGGAATGGAGGGAAAAAATACGAAGAGGGGAAATCGTCAGTGCCACCCCAACCCCAATCAGAATCAAGGTTGATGGTGCCTACAAGACAGAAACCGAACGTGATGGATTCACCAATGCTCCAGTAAACCCATCCTCTCCTACGGGTGTGATCGGAAACAGCAAGTCCAGGATCTATCATCCCCCCGGCTGCAAACATCTTTCCAATATGAAGCCTGATAATATTGTGAGATTCCCCTCAGCAGCGGCCGCGGAGAAGGCTGGCTACCGGCACTGCCAATAGGGGGTCTGGTGAAGAACACCCGTCCTTGCGACAAAGAGTAAATGGATGTTCTCCACCCACTATGCCATACTCTCCCCACTGCCATGGATACAGAAACAACTTCGTCGACCTCCCGGTCTCGTTTTTATCAGGTTCTCCCCATTGGACTGATTCTCCTTCTGGCCCTAGTGCTCCGATTATGGGGGCTGGACCATAACCCGCCCGGCCTCTTCCGGGATGAGGCCCGCAAGGCTTACAGCACCTATTCACTGATCGAGACTGGACGGGATCTCACAGGACGGGTCTGGCCGCTCCAGGTCAAGGAATTCACCGCATACACCACCCCTTTCTACCACTGGTTCTCCATTCCTTTCATCGCCTCTATGGGGGTGACACTCACCAGCACACGTCTATTGGCTGCCTTGGCGGGTTCATTGGCCTGCCTCTTCGTGTTCATGGTTGGACGCGATTGGGTAGACCGGAAGACAGGTCTCTGGGCCGCGTTGATCCTGGCGGTCTCCCCCTGGCATCTCCTTTTCAGCCGTTGGGCCAACCAGGGCATCCTGATGACCCTTTTCATTCCCGCGGCCTTGTGGATGACCTGGCGGGCCTTAGGCAAAGACCGAGAGAAGGTTCTCGAACAAGAAGATGAAGATACACCTCCAGTCGGAGTGGCGAATTCATTCGCCTGGAGATGGATACTGCCTGCTTCGCTGTGCTGGGCACTGGCTTGGAATGCCTATGAACCCGCCCGGCTGTTCGTGCCACTCTTCCTGTTCGCATTGATTGGAATCGAAGCGTACAAAGGGGGATCTGTAAACAGGCTTTTCTTTGCAGGTGTCCTCACAGTGTTATGGATCTCCCCCTTTGTGATCGATATCGCCCTGAAGTGGAACCAGACCCAGGCGCGACTGGCGGCCATCGCGGGAGATCAACCCTTCAATCCCGCTCTTATCGTTGGAAATTACCTCCTGCATTGGAACCCGGTGTATCTCTTCTGGAGCGGAGATACCAATCCAAGGCACCACATCTCCGGCCAGGGGCAATTGAGCTGGTTGGAGGGTGTGTCTTTTCTCATGGGCCTGGTCTTCCTCTGGAAGGGGGAAGGCTCATGGCGCCTCTGGTTGGCAGCCTGGCTCCTGCTCGCACCCCTTCCCGCTGCTTTCACCCATGAGGGACTTCCTCATGCCCTGCGGACCCTGATGATCGTGCCCGCTATCGCTCTCGTGGCCGGGTATGGATTAAACCAGTTTGTGAATCGGCTTCCATGCCCATTCCACATGGTTGCACCTGTTCCCCTGCTGGTGTTGGTCCTGATCCAGACCGGATACACCTGGTACCGTTTCAATGGCACGTACCGTACGGAGTCAGCCCTTTATTGGGAGGCGGGTTTTGTGGAGGCCATCCAGACCGTTGAGGCCAACCGGAAAGAGGGTGAGGTTTGTGTGATATCCGGCCTGGTGGAGTTCCCCCAGGCGGCGGTGGAATTCGTAACTCTCCCCGATCCGCGTTCCATCCAGGCTGGTGAGCCTCTCAAAGGGTACCATTTTGTTCCAACCGGCCAGCCGCTCAATCCCCTGGAGTACAAGGATGCGCGCCTTTTTCTGACCAGGCCGGAGGAGATCCGTACTCCCCCCTGGTGGCAGGAGATTGTGCCGGATAAGGACCATGAGGCGATGAAGATGGGCTGGCAGCTTTTCCGGTCAACACGGTGATTCTGCCTCCTCCCCCAGCCCACTCTCCCGCAGGGAGAGGGGGAGGAACTGATTGTTCTCCCCTTTCCCAATTAACCCGGTCTCCGTCTCTCAAGCCACTCCCCCACCTTCTCCATGGCCTCTTCGTATCCCGCCGCAATCCCTTCGCGTGCATGTTGGAACTCAAGCAAACGGATATGGCCAAGCTTGGGTTGGAGCAACAGGTCGGGTGGGTGGGCTTTAAGGCTCGATTGGGTGATCTGGGTCTCCATGATGCTGATCGAGGAAAACAGCACCTCAAAAATACTGGGGAGTTCCCGGCGGTTTTCCCTGCGTTTCTTACGGAAGATTTCGGGTAGATCCATCGCGGCCAGCCGGTCATTGAGAAAAGTCAGACGTTTCCATCTTTCTCCCAGACGGCGCGGCCAGGAGAGACGGCGGCGGGTGGCATACAGAGGCTGGCTTCTTGCTCCATACCCCTTCTTCTCGACAATGTCATGGTTCAGGTCCACCGCAATGACTATTTCCGCACCCATCTGCCGGACTGTTGTGACAGGCACCGGGTTCACCATGCCTCCATCCACCAGAATCATGTGGTTGGAACGGACTGGAGTCAGAATGCCGGGAAAACTCATACTGGCGCGAACCGCCTCCAGGACATCTCCCCTGTTCAGAACCACTTCCTGGCCGGTGGCAAGATCGGTGGCGATGGCACTGAAGGGGATGGGAAGGTCCTCGATGTGAGTTTCATGAACATACTGGCGGATAAAATCGGAAAGCCGCTTCCCATCAATCAGGCCCGAACGGGGGAAAACCACATCGAAAAACGAGGCGATCCGCCGCCAGTCGAGAGTGGGAATCAAGTCAATCACCGAGCTGATTGTCCCTGAAGCGAACATGGCCCCTACCAGGGCTCCGATGCTTGTTCCAGCCACACAATGGACAGGTACTCCAAGCTCATCCAAGGCCTGGATGACACCGAAATGGGCCCACCCCCGGGCTGAACCGCTTCCCAGAGCCAGACCAATCCGGGGCCAGGTGGTTCTCATGCTGGATGAAGCCTCCCTCGCGGCAACCACTATTTTTTGAAGAAGTCCTGAAGCAACCTGGCACCGCTCTTGAGAATGGCTCCTGGGTCGTTTTTGATCAATTCGGCCACCATTCCATTCCGGATTTGTCCCCAGGCTTCGCTGTCTGGAGTTGCCAGGTTCTCTTCAAAGGATACAGGACCTAATTGGAGGGGTGTGGTCTTTGACTGGATGGAGTCGAGGATAGGACGCAGCTTCTCTCCGATTAACTCGCTGTCGATTACTTCGGGACCGAATTGAACTTTCATCAACCGTAAGGTGAGGTCCCCTTTCACAAGAACCGTTCCCGCCTCTGCCCGCAACTGAATTGAGACAGACCCGCCACGGATCCAATCCGACACCTTGAGCTTGGGCATCTCTGGAATCTGCACGGCCATTCCCAGGTATCGTTCCAGCACAGGGATCTCAAGACCGTCCAATCGGATATCCACCTGGGTTTTCTTCTCCTGTGGGGTGTGCTTGCCCTTGGCCAGCAAACGCGAGGAGTGTTCTTTACCGGTGAGGTTGGCTGCCAGGTCGAAATCAAAAGGCA
>CAYZUX010000088.1:0-21500 GCA_964481775.1 uncultured bacterium
CTGACTCCTCCTGTTTGTTGATCATCTGTCTGCTTGGGTGGATTCGCATCAATCGTAAGAAGACAGTAGTAGCCCCCTGAAGCATCTGACGGAACTCGCGCAGAGAGAGAGATTTCTTTTCGAGTTCTTGGCTCTAACCTGAAGGCCACAGGGTCGACTGCAACCCAACTCTGACAGCTTCTCTCAGCCTTCTCAACCCTCATAGGGAATCCGTTGGAGGTGACAGCCAGAGAAGATACGGCAACACTGCAGTCAAGCTGGGTCTCACTCGAATTGCCCACATCTATCTTGAAAGCCCCCGGAACTCCAGGACGCACTTCGGACTCGATAATCTGGGGCGCCACCGACAGATTTGCGAAACAAGTTGGCGATATTGCAGCCAACCCCAGTAGAAGGGACGACATCCAATGTTTAATAAACCTGCAGACTTGGCTACGTCGTGGTCGGTAGAGTTGCGGTTGTGAGAATGGTGGCATTTTCATCATCTCTAAATTATAGAAAGACCAGGCCATGCCAAAACAAGACGCATGGCCTGGTCCAAAGGCAGCTTGTGAGGGTATCACAGAGGTTACACTTTACATCTCCGGCGATACTGCGAGAACTGGATCCAGTCTGTAGTTGCCATCCTCTTGATAAGTGGTCGGCATCATCTCGATCTTCCAAGTAAGAGGGAAGAAACCTGAGGAGGGCAATCTCCACCAGACGCCATCGTGGATCGTATTGTGAGCCCCATCACCAAAGTTGTCTGGTCCGGCATATCCAGCACCATAGGTCATCCGGATACGGGCGTCGAACGCCTCTGCGGAAATGTCATTACCGCCAATATCGGTTGTTCCTTCCATGGCGTCAGTGATTGTCCCATCAGCTGCGATATCGCCAGCGACTTTTCCGGGCAGTAAAAGTCCGACCCACATCCGGTGATTCGACCAATTAGCCCCATTGACGTAGGCTGTCCTGTCATTAGCGTTTAGACTCTGCAGGTTTCCAAAATGGAAGTAAATCTTGGGATCGACGATTGTGGACTGGTTGTACATCTCAATGTCACACTCGATGTCCAGATTGGAGTCAGTCGACGGATCCGTATCAGTGGCAACCGTCTCAACCCATGCACTAGTGTCCCAGCTGTAAACTGCGCTTTCAGTGCTTGTCCCACCAAACTGATACTGCCAATTCGTTGAGTTCGGATTGGTGGTAGGACCTTGACCTGCAGCGTTGATGGGAGTGTGTCCATCGGCTGTGGTTCCCTCTTGTCCATACAACGTATTCAGCGCCATCGCTGGCATTGCCATCAGCGCCAATAAGGCGAGTATTGCTACGTACTTTGACATAGTACAAAGTCCTCCTAAGAGGTTCCCCGTGGAGAGGGTTCGCCACTCGCTCCCTGTTCCCCTGTTGGCGACCAATTAAAAGGGAACAGATCATCGCATCCACTTACGGGTTCTCCTGAGTTTGATGTATACTATGCCCAAACCCCTCAGGAATACTGAGTCGGGCACATCACTGCAGTTTTTGCGTGTTGGGGAGGGTGCGTAACTCTGCCAGGAGACCACCCTCTTCTCTTTTCCCACTCACCTCCTTTACCTAAGATATCAGACACTCACCCGGGTTCTTTCCCGGCTGTTCCAACCTAATCTTGTGGCTCACTCATCACAGTAGCGGTGTCAAATCGACCCGCACCTGCATGTTGTAATCGCCAGGAGCCTGGAACTGCCCTGGGCTAACTGTCAACTCGAACTGAAGCGGAACCTCCCCCGGAAGCCCCTGTACTGACCAGGTCAAGGCATTGCCGCTGGCACTCACTGTATCCGGGAGTCGTGCCGCTGTGCCTGCCTCCCCCAATTTCCATTCTGTGGGGATCGGCACATCCGATGCCTCAGCGGTACCGAAAGGTTTTACCTGTGGCATCTGTTGCGGGCTGCCAGTGCTGGAAGACAACGTGATAGACATGGGAGAATTCGCACGCAAACTGCCTTGAATCTGGGCCGTCTGTGAACTGCCCGGCCTGCCGAAGTGGAAGTAAACCAGAGGATCCACCAGTGTCAGCAGGGAGGTGACTTGTACCTTCAACTCAATCGGTACGAGCACCTCTCGGGCCGGCTGGGTTGGTGAAGCCTGACAGGAGACGACGAGATTCCCGACATAAGTCCCGAGCTTGTGTTGAGCAGTGGTGATGGCACACAGCTCCAGGACAAGTGGAGTTATGCCCTGTGGTCCGGAAAGGATCAGCGCCTGAATTGTGTCTAGCGGTTGGTTTGAGCCATTTGCGCCCACCAGGTAAATCTCATTGGCCCGAATGAGATCGTGAATGCTGGAATCGGATGGAGTCAGATCGGTGCAGCTTAGGGTTAAGGCCCAACCCACCTGAGAGGCAGTCAGCTCAAGACTCACCGGTTCCTGGATGGGATAGGTGTCAGGATAAGGTCCGATGCTTTCCTTGACTGAATCCGAAAGGACCTCGAGCACGCAGGTGGGATCACTCGCCTTTTTCTCGAGACAGTAGGGAACCCAAGCGACCTGTTCGAGCCCTTGATTGGGTTCATCCAGTCGGCGAACCAGGAACCGGACCTCCCCTGTATACAGCCCTGCGGGAAGATCCGCCATTGTGGAGCAAAAGAAGGTCAGGGCATAAGGGGTGTAGATCCCTGTTTCGAGGTCTTCCCCCTCAGCGATCAAGGCTGGATGAGGGACAGGTGTTCCCCCTCCGATAGTTCCGGGCAGGACTGCAACCTGAAAAGCATCCGCAGGGATGATTGTGCTTTCGGGACCGCTTGCATCCGTGAGGATGACCACCAACTCCCAGGTTTGGTAATTCGCGCTGACCTCGACCGGGACCACCTGGCTTGAATATCCCTGCCCACTGGAATCCTGTGAGAAAATAACCTTTTCGGAATAAACATCCAACCAGACCATATATCCGGGGGCTGATTTTAATTGGACTGGATTTCTGGAGGCCCTTGAGGCTCTCCCCGGAGAGGTTGAACTGTCCTTGTTTCTAAAGAGTTTTGAGGTTTCTTTAAGGGAACGGTTGAAAACTTCAACCTTGGGAGCAGAGGTCTTTGCTGTAAGGGTTGATAACCTTCCATTAAAGGGGGCTTTATTTTCCTGGCCCCAAGTAGAGGTAGTCTGGGAAAAAAGATCACCCCCACATAAACAAGAACCCAGCCAGTTCCTCGCATGTGTACCCTCGCCGGGGAACCTTGCGGCTCCCCAGTTCTGTGCCCTTTTTTATTGTGTGCCTTGACAGCAACGCATAGCCCGAAGGCTCAATTCATCTCTCTTACATACACTGATACGATTTAACCTGAAAAATCCTTACAACTTTTTTTTGTACACCAGATCTTTTTTACTGAGTCACCCACAAGACTCAATCGCGTATGTGCCCAAACAATTAGCAGCATGTATGCCACATAGACTATGTTCAACATCTACAGGATATTATACAATATTTATCATTATTTTGACGATGTGAATGTATTCAAACATGACAAACAATCTTCAATGGTGGATAACCTTTTCGCATGTCCGCACACCAGAGAACCCCTCACACCACCAAAAAACTCACCCTCTTCAAACTGGAACCAGAGTCAAATCACCATCTTCTGTATCAATTCCCGGTCATTACCTGATTCTTCACGTTTCTTCCGTTTGCCGGGAAACAGATACATCAATGCAGATATGCTAGTCGGAAGGTGTGAATCTGTCAATACAAAAAAATTATTCAATGCAAATTGTTTCATTTATGAGACAAGAATGATATGAAGGTTATAATACGCTTATAGGAAGAAACTGTTCAGTCGTATCTCCCTCCCTGCTTGGTTGGGATGGCACCCTTTTCCTGAAAAACAAGGGAGTTTACAGAGTTCTTCTCAGCGGATTTCGTGGGTTTCGAGGTTGTAGGAAAAGCTCCCGCGACGGTTGCAGCTGGCATGGACATAGGGGTAATGGACCGCGAAGAGGGCATCGATCTCGTGCTCGATCTGGAACTGGGCCGCGCCATTCTGGGCAAGCGCATTCCGAAAAGCAGGCCCGAGTTCGAGGATCTGCTCCTGGTTGAATCCGGCCTGGGTGAGGATGATGGCCACATCATCCGCCGAGAGGGGATAGCTGTCCTGATTCGTGACCGGCACGATGCAATGCTGGTAACTGGCACAACCGGCCAGGCTCAGTCCGAGGAGGAGCAGAACCCCGGCATGGAATCTAACGTTGGGGGATGGTGTCAACCGCGGCAGGGGCACCGTAGTTTCCTCCTTGCAGACGGCAGAGAGCCTGGTAGAGCTGTGCCTTGAACTCGGGTCCCACCGGCGGACAGGGGGGGACTTTCGGTGGTGGCGCCCCCGGTAAGGAATCTCCCTCCTTGATCAGGTAGGGTGTCACAAAGACCGCGATCTGACGCGCTGAGTCCTGATCGGAACGGTCACGGAAGAGATGCCCCACCCCTCGAATCCGGCTGAACCAAGGGACATTCTGCTGGTTGAGCCGCGACTTGGAATCATTCAGACCGGCCACAGCAGCGGTGCCGCCATCTTTGACCCGCACCGTGCTGGTGGCCACCCGGCGTGTCACCACGGGTAAATCATCCTCGCCACGTGCGATGACATCACTCACTTCGGTGTTGAGCTGCAGAGTGATTTCATCATTATCGGCGATGTGGGGGATGATCCCCAGCATGGTCCCGCTCTGGATCTGTTCGAGCGTGGAACGTGTGTAGACATCCTGAGCCAGGATCAGGAAGTATTCCTCGTTGAAGACCTTGATGCTGGCTTCTCGTCCATCCTGTGCCATCACTTGGGGGGTGGCGATGATCGAGGCCTGATCATTGCTGTACATCAGGTCGAGGGTCAGCAACAGGGAATTGGTGAAATCGGTGTCAGGGATGAAGCCGATCCGGATTCCCCAAGGCCAACTGGCGCCTGGCGGGGCGGCACCACCATGGAAGAGCGAGCTCGAAAAAGCTCCCGCCGAGACAGTCGGCCATTGCCACTTGATCCCGGCATTGAAGAGGTCCAGGTTCTCCAGGGCCACCACCCGCACCTGCAGGAGGATCTGACGGGGACGGATATCCAGGGTTTTCAGGTCATGGATAATCCGTTCCTTGAGCTCTTCCGGCGCGGTGACAGTGACCGATCTGCTTTTGTCATCGGCCTTGATGTAGGACTGATAGGCTTCGGGAAGCAGTTTGATGATGTTGGTGGGGGTGGCGTAATCGATATGCACCAGGCTTAGTTCGCTGTTGGACAGAAAATCGGGGCTATCCGCCTTCGCCGAGGTGACCAGGTAAAAGTCAGGGGTTTTTTTGATGATGTAACCGGTACCCGCAAGCACTAATTCCAGGGCCTTGTCCAGCGGTGTGTCTTTGAGTTCGACACTCACCACCCCTGAAACCCCTTGACCCGCGATAATCGTCACCCCCGCTTGGGCGGCGATATCCTGGAGTGCCTGACGCAATTCGGTGTCAAAGAAAGTGTTCGTGATTAGATTTGGTTTTTTTTCTTCTTCATTGGAGACAGCTGGCGGTGGTCCAGCCGGAACATCTGTCTTTGTGGCTGGTTGAGGATCTGGAGATGGATCTATCTTGCCTCCCCAATCAGCAGGTAACGGGGCACTTTGAAGCTGTGGAGCAGAGGAGCTGGGTTCAGCTGAAATTTCTTCTATGGGAGAATCCGAGGCAGGTGCGGATTCCTGAGCGGAAAGTGGTACGCAATAGCAACTGGCTATTGCCAAGATAGCAATCACTTGGAGGGGAATTCGAGGCATTGGCTCGTTTTGAGTACCCCATCCAACTGGGTACCCACACCACCTTCAGTTCAGGACTCAAGTCAATACGGGAACCGTAAATCCCCTCCATCGATTCCCCATCTCCATCCCGACAAGAAGATACTCGGATTCGTGCATGTTGTCAACAGTCTTGTTTTATTTCAGATTGACCAAAATTTGTCCTTATAGATAACCGGAATCCTGTGAGTCAGTCTCCCATGTATACACAACGGGATTCACAGGTTTCGCCGGTAGATACCATCATGGGCGTCAGCCCATCCTCCTTCAGATGATCCCAGATCCAGCTGCATAGGATCTCAGCGGTGGGGTTTTCCAAACCTGGTATCAGATTCAAGTGGGAGTAATTCAGGAGGGAGTGAATCTTTTCCAGGCGGTAAAGCGTCTCTCCCTGCTCCTCACAAACCGCCTGGATTTCATAGGAATGTCCATGAAGCCTTCGGCATTTGTGTCCTTCCGGTGTCTTGGGAAGCGAATGAGCTGCCTCGAAACGGAAGGAAATTCGCTCCGTAAAGTTGAAGATGGAATCGGGTGGTATAAGAACGGGTTTGTAGACCATGGACTCGCGGCAGGTCACCTCCACCTCAAGCGGGAAAGGAAGCAGGCCGTTGAGACCTTTCTTCATCCAGCTGGCTATCTCCTCGGGTGCTCCCCTTTCCAGACCTTCGATCCCATTGAGAAAACGGTGGTCGAGTTGGGCGATCAACGGTTTGACAGCGTTTCCGATCTCCGCGAAATCAATCAGCCATCCCAGCTCTGGATTGATCGGGCCGTCCAGGCAGACATGGACGTAAAAACGGTGACCATGCAGACATGGGGCCGCGCTACCCGGCACCGTGTGGGTATGCGCGGCCTCGAAATCAAAAGTTTTGATCAGGCGGACCTTCATCGCTCGATAGGGGCTACTCCTCAAAGGGAACAGGGAGTGATTTACCGGCCTTGGAGCTCTTTTCAGCAGTTTCAATCACTGAGATGACACGCCGTCCCTCCTCACCCTTAACTGCAAGTTCCTCACCCATGGTGAGGTGGTCAGCAATGTTCCGGTAATAAGCATGCCAGTCTCCCTCCAGGAAGGGGACCTTGCCGGTGATCTGGGATCCTCCCGAGTAGCTGCTGACTGTCCAGGCTCCATCCGGGTAGTCTCTCATGGTGGCCGCTCCCTTGGTTCCAAGGACCCGCCAACGGTCTTTGGGGGCCGCCGCCAGAGAGCTGATCTCGGCAGTCGCCAGCGCGCCATTCCGGAAACGGATCATCGCCAGGGTGTGGTCTTCATTGCTGACTCCATGCCACTCCCGTTTCTGGAAGGCGCCGAACACTGACTCCACCGGCGAGGGGATCAGGTTCAGAATCCAGTCCACAAAGTGTGCTCCCCAGTCATACAGGCAACCGCCGGAAATGGCCTTATCGGAACGCCACCACCAGCCCGGGTGACCATAGTTGCCGCCGAACAGCTCCACCTGAAAGACCTCGCCGATCATCCCCTCCGCAACCAGTTTACGTAACGCCATATAGTCTCCATCCCAACGGCGGTTGTGGAAGACGCTCAGCATGACATGATTCTTCCTGGCCGCTTCGATCATGGAGGTGGCTTCCTTAGCGGTGATGCACATCGGCTTTTCGGTGATGACATGTTTGCCGGCGCGTGCTGCCTGAACCGCCAGGCCGGCATGGGTGTTGTGAGGTGTCACCAGGACTACGAGATCGAGATCCTTCTTCCCCAGCATTTTCCGGACATTGTCATAGACATCCAGATCCGGGAAATCGGCTTTGGCGGTTTCTGCACGTGCACGGTCGATGTCGCAGACTGCCACGAATTCCAGGCCAGGCACTTGTGCGATGGCATCGCCATGGATCTTGCCCATGCTGAAAGCCCCTCCATAGCCGATCACTCCGCACCGGATGGGATCTGATTCCCTGGCTCCGGTTGACCATCGTAATGAACGGACTACGACTTTCTGAAACTCGGGATGCTTGAAGGCCGCCTCGCCATGCCCCAGGGCCAGGTAGGTGATCTTGCCCTTGCCCTCCTCACGGACATAGATCATGGGTTGGGCTTTATTTTGCCAGTTCGAGGTGGCCAGCGTGGTCCACCGTGATGGATCACCACCCAACAGATAGAGCTCATCCTCGATTCTGAAGGGCTTGATACGGCGTGTGATGAAATGGTCTACCCCGGTGGCCTTGACCTCAAAGGTGTGAACAGGTCCATGACCGATGAACTCACTTCCGAGGAGAGCCAGGTAATTCGGGTGGTTCTTGAAGGAATCCGAGGCGCAGTGGATGCCCACCAGTGCTCCCCCCTCACGTACCCATGACTCGAGTTCCTGGACCTGTTTCCTGGTGAGTCCATCTCCCTGTGTGTAGATCAACAGGGCATCAAACTTGGTAAGATTCTCTTTGTGAATTGCTTCCCGGTCTTGGGTGTGAGTGACTTGAAACCCACCTGTACCTTTCAGGAAATTTTCGAGAATCGCCCCACATTTCTCAAAATCGTGATACCCCCCGCCAGTCAATAACAGCACCTTGATTGATTTCATGGTTAGCTCCAGGCCTTAGGCATTAGAAAGTGAAGGAATAC
Organism: uncultured bacterium; assembly: GCA_964481775.1. GTDB lineage: Bacteria > Hinthialibacterota > Hinthialibacteria > OLB16 > OLB16 > OLB16. The sequence goes on from CAYZUX010000088.1 coordinate 8,351, forward strand.
TACTGAAGGGGTCAATCCGAATGAACTCCACAGACCTTCCTCAAGACAAAGCACCAGCAGCTTCCCAGGAAGAAACGTTTACTGTGTGTGACCTCGAACCCAGCCATGTGGGCAGTGGCGAGGAACTCTTCCCCCGAATAGAACTCCTCCATGGATTTGGCCAGGTAACGGTAGGCTTGCTTATCGCCGGAGGCAATAAAGCCTACCACGGGCAATACCCCTTGGATGTAGAGCTGTTTGAGCCGTTCCATTCGACTGCCCTCCGAGCGGAGAAAATCGAGGACGGCGAGTTCACCCCCAGCCCGTAAGATGCGGTTGACTTCTCTCAATCCCATCAGGGGATCGGACCAGTTCCTCACCCCGAAAGCGCACAGACAGGCATCAAAGGATTCATCGGGGAAGGGAAGTGCGAGGGCATCTCCGCACAAAACGCCAGCCTTCAAAGACTGAGCGGTCATCCTCCGTTGCGCTTTTTCCAGCATGGGGTAGGCGAAGTCAGCTACCACGACCGAATCCTGGGGACGGTGGTTTAGGAGTTGCAGGGCCATGTCTCCAGTTCCACCACACAGGTCCAGAACCCTGGCGGGAGTCGGTGCCTGAAGATGGCGGATGGCATACCTCCGCCAATGCTGGTCCGTTCCAAACGATAGAATCCTGTTCAGGAAATCATATGTTCCTGCGATCCGTCCGAACATCTCCTGGACCTGATGACCCTTTGAGATAGAGGAATGGGGATCAGGAAGAACAGGTGAGGGGGCATCGGCCATGAAATCGTGTGTTTATGGAGCCTGGATCGGATCCGTGGAGTGTGGACCGGCTGAGGTCTTGTTCATGTCTTGGTGATTACGCAAACGAATAGATTCCGCCAGACCTTCACGGGCAAAATATCGTTCGAATGCTTCCACTGTCGCCGCATCAAAATGCGATCCGACTTCACTTTTGAGGATCTCCATCACTTCATCAGGATCCGCAGGTTTTCGATAATCGCGGATCGAGGTCATGGCATCGAACACATCCGCTACGGCCATAATCCTTGCCAGAGGATGCATCTGATCACCCGAAAGACCTCGCGGATAACCAGTTCCATCCACCCGTTCGTGGTGTTGGCCCGCGATGCTGGGGATGTCTCTGAAGCGTGGGGAGAACTTGATCTTGTTGAGGATCTCAATCGTGTAGACCACGTGGCGTTTCATGGCCTGATATTCCGGGTCGGTCAATTTCCCCGGTTTGGTCAGGATGGCCTCGGGCACTCCGATCTTGCCGTAGTCATGCAGGAGTGCCGCGTAGTTGAGTATCTCAAGGCTTTCTTTGTCAAATCCCATTTCATTGGCAATGGCCAGGGAATAAGTACGCACTCGCATGGTGTGACCCGCGGTGCTGGGATGCCGCGCGTCAATCGTGGAGGCCAGGGCTTCCATGGTCGATTCGAAAAGCTCACGCAGGTCCTGGAAAAGGGTTGAGTTTTCAATGGCAAGTTGGATTTGTGCTGAAAGTGCTCGCAGGAATACCTCGTCATCTTCACTGAATTCGCCTTCCAGCTTATTGATCGCCTGGATCACCGCAATAACGGCGCCTTCCCTGTTCTTAACAGGCATGCACAAAATGCTCCGGGTATGATACCCGGTTCGATAGTCCACATCAGGATTAAACCGTGGATCATTGTAAGCATCCCGGATGTTTGCGGTCTCTCCCATCTGAGCCACCCATCCGGAAACTCCCTTGCCAATTGCAAGAGTGATGGGTTCTGTTTTCTGGGCCACCTTCGACCACAGGATCCCCTCTTCCGCATTGACAATGAAGAGAGTCGAACGGTCTGCATTCATGGCCTTGGTGACTCGGTCCATGACATCGAGCAGGAGTGCATCAATCGTTTTCGCTGAAAAGATATCCAGGGAGAGCCGGTAAAGGTTCTCCAGCTGCTCAAGACGCCTGTGAACGACAGGAGGGAGATCCTGGGGATACGGTTGAGACAACGGCTCAGTCATGGCCAAACGGTGGAACATCTCCAGGTATTCATCTTAGTGAGTATCTCTGGACGGTGTAAGGCCGAACCTGCTAACGGGAAAAACTGGACATCGGATTGAATGCGGAGCCGGGGCCGTAAGCGTAGAGATCTCCTTGCGACTTGGATCCATTGGTAGGGGTGTAGTAAAGCACATCCCCATAGAAGGTTTTCGACATACCCGCCAAGTTCTGCATCCGATCCCATTCCCAATAGCCATCCGGTCCCGGTGAAATGAATCCAAACTTGAATCGGTTGCGGGGAGGATCATAAAGGCGCACATTCCCACGCCCCCCCACCATGATGGGACGTCCACGGGAACGGCACTTGGCAGGGATGGGTTTGAAGGTTTCATCGCAGCCATACCCTTCCCGGGTGACATACCAACTGTTCACGATGAAGGTTCCTCCACCACCCTGAAGACCCAGCACGAAAGGATCGACTGGAATCTGTTTGATATAGGCGACCGGGGTTGTGATTTTGTAGCCCGAGGCCCACCAGTCCCTGTCCGCGCAACGTGGGAATGCTTTCGGATCCTCCTCCTCATCACAGGGGTATCTCCTCCAGTCGAGAGAGTACATTTCGACAGCAGTAGCAAGACTTCGAAGATCTCCCTGGACCTTGGCGGTTCGAGCACGAAGCTGAGCCTCCATGAAGTTCGGTAAGGCGATACTAATCAGGATCAGGATGATCGCGATCACGATCAGCAACTCGATCAGCGTAAATCCTCCCTGTGCCTTCCACATGACATGGACCTTCTTTCTCTTCTTATCCAGTATTTTCCTCGATGGTGCTAATACTGTGACCACTCGTGGACATTGGTGTTGTCGCGTAAAGTGATGATTCCGATCCCATCCGCATCAGCGGCCCCCAACGCGGCGAAATCATCCGGTAGCATCGCACAGTCAGTTATCACAAAACTGTTTATGTAACCCTCGCCCGTATCCCCCGATTCATCGGAGAGAAGCCATGAGGGGACATTGTCTGACTTGGTATAGAGCGACCAACGTCCATCCACGCCGCTCCCCAGATTAGTGGTGCCCACATAGATTCCATCGATGTATTTGTCCATCTTCGATCGAGTCAGATCCACTGAGAAACCAATCCGGTGCCAGGTGTTGGGCACGATGGTTCCATGATATACCCCGCTGATCCCAATCCCATTGGGGCTGGGCGAGACACCACCATCTCCCACATAAAAATCGGCATCGTTATTGTTAGACCCGCTGGTCTGGAATAAGGCGCGCCAGATGTTGTTAGAGATCTCGGGATAGAGGATATCCATGACCAAGGAGTAGAGGTTCACGTAAGCGCCACCGCCATTCGCCTCGATCACCGGGTAAACTTTGATCCCATCCGTGGAGGAGGGATAGGCTGGAAAATGCAGAACATAGGCCGGGACTCCATTGATATCAGGAATACCAAAAGAGGTCGTGGTGCCGAAAGAACTTGTGTTGGCCGCATCTCCGGAAAATTCCAGGTCTCTTCCCACTGTTGCGGTCAGGTTCCCATCAAACTCCCAGACCCCACCACTATGACAGGGGATCTCGAGGGGATTCGGGGTGTCGGTCGGGGTTCCCGTCATTGTCGGGGTGGGGGTTGGTCCGGGTGTGGGTGGGGCAAAAACCGGGAAGAGGCCGCTGGCGGTTGCCTGGCCGAGTGACTGAATCTCCTCCGCTGTCGCAGTCCCATCCAAAATCGCGATGCTGTTGACGTATCCTTCAGCTACATCTCCGCTTTCATCCGAAAAGAGCCAGGAGGGATTTCCCTGAGAGGCTGTGTAGAGGGTCCAGGTGCCATCCAAGCCATCGATATCCGAGGTTCCCACATAAGTTCCATTCACATACTTGTCGATCCTGGGGTAGTCGTTTCTCGAATCTACCACGAAGGCGATCCGGTACCAGGTGTTGGGCAGAATGGTTCCATGATAAGTGAAATTGGCTCCGATCCCGTTGGGATCGGGTCCTGTAAAGGCATCTCCGACAAAAAAATCTGCATCATTGGCATTTGTATCGTTGGTCTGGAACAAGGCCCGGTAGAGACCATCGGAAGAGGCTGGATAGAAAATATCCATCAGGAGGGTGTAAAGGTTGACATAGACACCCCCGCCATTGGCTTCGATCCCCGGGTAAATCTTGATCCCGTCCGCTGGGTTCGTGTAGGCCGGAAAGTGCATGACCTTGGCGGGAATACCACCAATGTCAGGAATCCCAAAGCCGGTGGTGGTGTTGAACTCGGTGGTCGCACTCGCATTCCCAGCGAAAACAAGGTCATTTCCCACCGATGCGGACAGGCTCAGGTTCTCGAAATCCCACAGCCCCTTCACACGATCTTTCAACTCCGCTTGTGCACTGGCACACATCCAGGCGGCTACCACCATCACAACAACCTTCTGACTCCAACCGTGTCTGGTCACCACGCCACCTCCCATTCCCATTTCAGGATCAAACCTTTTCAAGGAGCATTTCCCCGGTTTGTCAGTTTTCAGATAAGTCTAGATCAAAAATCGATGAAGGTCTTCTGGTTAGTCCTGAAAATCAGAAGATCTTACAATATTATATCAATCACTGAATCAGTGTCGAGGTAGAATTTTTTCAAAGTCTGTCCCTGGGGACCCTCAAGCAAGAGTTCATGGATGATCAACCCCGGTTTAGTCCAGTGCTCTGGAGTCCTTCCACGGGACGATCAGTATCTCGTTGGGTCTTATGCGCGAGCAACAGGTCGTGGGTGATCTCCGCCCGTTCATAGAGATCATCCAGGCACATATCCATGGTCTGCATCCCCCACTTGCGTCCGGTCTGAAGCACACTCCCCAGCTTGTGGGATTCTCCTGTCCGGATGTAATTCCTTACAGCCGGAGTGGCAACCAGGATCTCTGTCGCCAGAACACGCCCCTTCTTGTTGGCGCGTGGCAACAGGAGTTGAGCGATGACTCCTTCGATAGAGTTGGCCAGCTGCGCGACGATCTGGTTCTGGTCACTGGCAGGGAACACCGAGATGATGCGTTCAATGGTTTGCAGGGCATTGGGGGTATGCAGGGTGGCGAAGACCAGGTGACCCGTTTCCGCTGCCGTGAGTGCTGTGCTGATTGTCTCCAGGTCGCGCATCTCGCCAACGCAGATCACATCGGGATCCTGTCTGAGCACATGCACCAGAGCGCGTGAAAAAGAACGGACATCGGAGTTCACTTCCTGCTGGACAATAATGGCTTTTTTAGGACGGTGGACATACTCGATGGGATCCTCGATGGAGACAATCTTGCAGCGCCTTTCTCTGTTCACCAGGTCGACCATGTAATTCATGGTGGTGGTTTTCCCCATCCCGGTTGGTCCGGTGACAAGTACCAGACCGGAACGCCGCCGGGTGAGATCCTCAACCACCTTCGGTAACCCGAGTTGTTCGCGTGTGGGGATATCATAGGTTCCCCGCCTGATGGCGAGTTCAGGATGCCCGCCTTGGAAGTACACTGTGACACGGAAACGCCCCAGATCAGTGACCTCCAGCGAAAAACAGAGTTCGAGATTCCGTTCAAGGACTTCCCGTTGAGCATCGGTGAGAAGTTCCTTCACCAGCAGCGTGCACTGGTCGGGTGTCAAGGGGGAGGAACTGGCGAGGATGATCTCCCCATCAATACGGAAAGCGGGAGGAACGCCGGCGATGAGGTGAATATCGGAGGCCCCACGGTCATAGGCGTATTTCAGATAAGGGGTGATACGGTCAAATGAAGGCATGTTTATCTCCTCACAAACACTCCGTCAAACCAGTCAGGAAGGTACAACCTTGACTCATTTTTCCATTTTCCGGGAACCCATGGTTTTCTCCATTTTCTCCAGGCTGTTATGGTGTCCGTTTCAAATAGAGGTAGTTGAGGCCGAAGAGGGAATAATACCCGCGAAAGCGGGTGGTTGGGTCATTGGGGTCAGTGAGTGCGGCCGGTACCACCCGGTAGTTTTGATGAATGACCCGCGCCGTTGTCTCTGTGAACTGGCTCCACCACCCCTCTTCTTTCCAGGCATCCGGATTGAGGTCCATATCGAAGGGGAGCACGATCGCGGCAAACTCCCGTCTACGGATCATGTCCTGGAAAGGGGTTTCATCGACACGGTTCTGCTGAGCCAGCTGGGTCATGATGAATGGGTCCCAGATCAGTTTGTGGCCAGAAAGCAGAGATACCCCGGCATCCTGGCTGAAAACCGGCTCCGGAATCTGCTTGAGCTTTTCCACCAATACCCCAGTCACATCACTTGAGTCACCCTCCGGCGTCGCTCCCCAGTCATATATCTTCCACTCCCCATAAAAATGAGGGATATGCACAGGGAAAAGGACACTGATGAACAGGATCACCGGAACCAGCATCCGTAAGGGATTGCCTGTGGGAAACACCACACGCAACTCTGAAAACACCAGCCCGACAGCCCAACACATGGCCAGGGTAAGCTCGAACATATAATTGGTAGCGGCGCCGACCTTGCCCACCAGGCAGAAGGTCCCAATCGACAGGGGGATGCAGATGGCCGCGAGATCCCATTGGCGTGTCGTGATGGCCCGTACCAGGTAGTAGAGCAGAAAGGCGGCCTGGACCTTCATCATCTGCATGACTGCGTTGTGCAGCATGACCCAGACATCCTTCCAATGAAACTTGTTGGCGTTGTACATCACGATGTGACGGAAGAACTCTCCGCCTGTGAGCAGTGTCAACAAAACAAAGAGACACCCTCCCGCAAGCAACAGGGCTCCAAACCAGCGGGCTGCCTGGCGTGGTCCATCGGTACGGCGCAGGTATAAATATCCTGCGGCTGGGCCTACCCACAGTGTCTGACGGCAGAACAGGGCCAATACAAAGAAAACAATGGATGTTTTCAGGTGGTTTCTCCCCAACAGAAACAACAGACCGAGTGCCTCCAATCCGACACCCACCGAGTCTACCCGGTGATGAGTCCCCCAGTTGTAGACCGGATAGGCGGTGATCCACATCAAGGCCCCGATCCAGGCTGCCAGCCGATCCGAGGTCTGGTAATGAATCATCCGGAAGAGACAGATTCCCACCACCAGGATTCCCGCGATGGATAAAAACCGTCCGAAATGAAACTGTAATCCAAACAATTTGATCCCTACGGCTACCAGGGTGGGGTAGACTGGGGGGTAATGGACCACGATCCAGGGTGGCTGCTCGATGGACTGGTAGGGATTGCGTCCATGGGCGAGCTCATTGGCATGGTTGAGAATGAATCCCTCGCCATAGTCGATCTGGTAGGGATACATTGCCAGACGTACCGCGTGGTAAAGGAACAACACACTATACCCCACCAGTACGACCAGCAGGGCTCCATGAACCAACCGCTCCATGCGTCCTTTCGGAGGAGCTGGACTAAGAATTTCTTCCGCGGTCATGATTCTCTCACTCACCTTAGGTCTCGGGTGCGAATGTTACACCATCATAATCATGATTTGGTTCGGAGTGCACCTTCGCCTCTTTACCCGCCTCCTGCTATCCTCCTGGCCAATGAACATCCTCATGGTCCAACGTTTCGATACCGCCAATGTAGGGTGCGCGGAAAGAATCTGGCGTCAGGCCGAGGGGCTTGTGGCGCTCGGTCACGAGGTGACTCTCACCAATGTCCCTCACGCCGGGCGAAGGCAGGCTCTTCCTCGTCTGCGTCCGGATGCTCCCCCTGGAGTCAGGGTGATTGATTTGGGTCATCAAAGCACCGATATGCTCCGGAACACCCGTATTCTCAGGGAGGAGGTCCAATGGGCTGAGCTGGTCCATCTCTGGAAACCCTATCCGGATATTGCGCTACCGGTCCTTTATGCGTTGAGGAAGTTCCCGCGCCCATTCCATTATGACTGGGATGATCTGGAAGGGGGCAGAGAAGGGATCGCTTGCAGGATGACCGGTTCTTTGATCGCGGGGAGGCTTATGGCTTTCTGGGAAAGGGAGATTCTCCATTGGGCGGATACGATGACTGCTTCCAGCCAGGCCATCCGGGAACTGGCTCTCCAGTCTGGATTCCCGGAAGAACGCATCTTTCCAGGACCGGTGGGGGCTGTCCCTCCTGCTCTTAATCTGGAAATGGTGAGGAGGTGGCGCGATCATCTCTCCGAGAGCATCCCAATTGTCTTCATCGGCCAGATGGAGGCCGAAGATTTTCCTCTGGAGGTCCTTTCTGCTTTTTCCAGTGTCACCCGGGAACATCCCACTCTGTGCCTGGTCATGATAGGAGATGGAGCTGGACGTGAAAAACTCATGTCCGAAACAAGACGATTGGGAATTGCAGACCATGTACGTTTCACCGGTTACCTTCCGCACGAGGAGGCCCAGGCTGTCCTCTCGTTAGCCCAGGTTTTTCTCTTCCCTCTCAAAGATGACTTGATGAGCCGCTGCAAGTCTCCGCTTGTGGTGATCGAAGCCATGTCCCATGGAATCCCTGTAGCAGCATCGGCAGTGGGGGAGGTTCCCGCCATGCTGGGAGAGGATGGGATTCTTGTACGGGAGCTGGATTCGAGCGCCTGGGAGACGGCGCTGCGGAAACTTCTCGACCATCCGGAGGAGGTTACCCGGCGTGGGCAGGGACTCAAGCAACGATTCCTGCGGGATTGGACTTGGCAGCGTTCGGTTGAGTCACTGGAAGAGGCTTACAGAGCGTGTTTGGAGTTCAAACATTAGTATGTTTCTCACCCTCCCCCGAAAGGGGGAGGGTTGGGGTGGGACAATCTCTTTTTCCCTGTATGAAGGTTTTCTCAAGGCTGTTTGGTATTGATCCTGGAAAAAACCTCCAACAATGGGCTCTCCGTGGTTAGGATTAACCGGTCTCCCGGGTTGATGGCCTTCTCCAAAGTTTGGAGCTTCCTTACCAGGTTAAAGAAGTCAGGATCGGCACCGAAGCCCTCCACCTTCCGCTTCTCACCGGTGGGAAGCGTCTCCTCGAAGCCATTGGCGTAGATATCCGCCGCCTGGGCGTCCGCATTTCCACGGATCTCGAGGTCTTTCTTGGCCGCTTCTGCCAGGACTACCTTGACCTGCCTGTCGGTTTCAGCACGGATCTTGGTGGCTTCCCGCTTTCCCTCCTCCTCGAACCGTGTGGCGATACGTTGACGTTCTGCCTTCATCCTCTCAAACACCGAAGTGGCATTCTCCGGGGGAAGATCGGCACGCTTGATACGCACATCGATGATGTGCATCCCATACTCGCGGGCTTTGGCATCGCAGGTCCGAGTGATAGTTTCCATGATTGCCTCGCGCCCCACTGTAATGGGTGGATGGTAGACTTGAGATGCCTCGGCCTCATCCGAGTCGGTCGCGTAGACGATGGGACGTGTTGAGGAACGGATCACCTCGTGAAAGTAATGCCTTCCCAACTCCATCCGTAAAGTGGAACGGATGATGTCGCGCAGCCTGCCCCCGGCCAACTCCTCACGTTGGATGCTCTGTATAAACCGTAATGGATTTCTCACCCTCCAACGGGCGTAGCTGTCGACGCGCGGCTTAATCTTTTCCAGGGTTACCACATCACTCGGTTCTTCATCGTACTCCATCAACCGGGCATCGAAACGCTGCAGGGTGTGCAGGAATGGAACTTTCAGATACAACCCCGGTCCTCGTGAAATTTTTACGCGACCTCCGCCCGAGGCGGACTGAATTTCCTTGGAAATAGCCGCAAAGTCTGTGTCATTGACCCGGTTCACGATCACCTTGATGGGACGGCTGAACTTCAGGATCACACCCTGTTCAGTCTCATTGATCACATAGAATGTGGAGGGAGCGAGAAAGAGCACGAGAAAAACAACGATAATCAGCAGGATTGATTTCATGGCTTTTGTCCTCCTTCCTCAAAACTTCCACTGGGTGGTGAACCGAAACTCGAGGAAAAGTTCGGAGGTTCGAGATCCGTATCACTGGGAGGTGAATCCTTTCTTGCCTCAGAGTTTTTTCCAGAGAGATCTAGCAATGGCAATAGCCCCTGGATTTGGCTGTCGATTACCGTAACTCCCACCTTGCCTAACACCTCTTCCATCGCCTCCAGGTAAAGCCGGGAGCGGGTCACCTCTTGAGCCTTACGATATTCGGTGAGCAAGGCCGAGAATTTGAGCACCTCGCCCTGGGCCTTGAGAACACGTTCGCGCGCATAACCCGATGCCTGGTTGATAATCCCCGCCGCTTTCCCCTCGGCGCGAGGCATCTGTCCATTCTGGTAGCCAAGAGCCTCATTGATGTATTTCTGCTTGTTCTCCTTGGCGGTGACCACTGATTTGAAGGAGGGTTGGACTTCGACTGGAGGTTGGACATCCTGCAGGTTGACCGAGGTCAGCTCCAGTCCCAGTCCATAATGGTCAGCGAGCTGTTGAGCTTTTTCCCGGATCTCCTCTTCGATGGCGGCTTTGCCTTCGGTGAGAGGAGCATCGACTCCATAGTCTCCAATCACTCGCCGCAAGGTCGATTCACATATATCTCTGAGGGTTGCGCTCTCGCCTACATCCCCATCCGGCTCTTTTACATTGAACACATAGGCTGCCGGGTCCTTGATCCGGTATTGGACTGCCAGTTCGACCATAAGAATGTTCAGGTCCCCGGTCAGCATGAGCGATTCATCGTGAACGGGTGTTTTCGCATCCCTTCCAGACCCTTGATTCCGTGTGGAAATGAATTGGTCTGAACTCCGGAAACCGATGGTGATCCGGCGGATCTTCTGAACATCTGGTTTGAGGACTGTTTCAATCGGCCATGGCCATTTCCAGTGCAAACCCGGCGGAACTGTCCGGACATGTTTGCCAAAGCGTAATACCAGACCATTTTCAGTGGTTCCGACTGTGAAATAGGGACGGCCGGCAATGGCCAGGAAAAGAAGAAGGAAGACCGCAAGGACAATGGTTCCCGACTTGAACAGACTCCTGGCTTGTCGTTGCCAATCCCCCGCGCTTTTACCGAGGATAATGACGTTCTCCATGGAGTTTCAGTCCTCTCAAAAGATTGATTGGATCGTTTCAAGTCACACTATACTAAACCCTCGCCGACAGAAAGGGTTACTCATGGAGTAGCGAAATGTTTGATCTTTTCCACAGGAGTGTCACAAAACGGATGAAACCGTTACTTCGAAAGGCTTTACCGCTATCTTTCTTTTTCAGGGGATGGAATTGAATCCAACCGTGCTATGTTTCGTCAAAGGGTGAAAGACATATCATGAAGTGAAATAATCTTAACATGCCGCGTCCCCTGACCTCGTTCCTGTCCCGATCCCGGCTCTGGAAAATACTCCTTTCCATGGGATGCCCCTTGCTCTTGCTTACTCTGGTCTTCCTGTTGGGATCTGAGTTCGATCCGGAAGAACTGGTTCTCAGGAATAACCTGGTTGTGGTGGACCGTTCCGGAAAAGTACTTCAGACCATTCCTGATGAACGGGGGGAACGGCATGAATGGGTGCCAATCGGTCAGATTCCAGACTGCCTTATCCAGGCATTCATCGCTGCCGAGGATGAACGTTTTTATTACCATCCGGGATTCGACCCGATTGCCATCCTGCGGGCTGCATTCTCAAACCTGAGGGAAGGACGAATTGTTTCGGGAGCTTCCACCCTGACACAACAGATGGTGCGCCTGGTGTATCCACGGCCAAGAACCCTCTCAGGGAAGGTCTCCGAAATCTCACGTGCAATCAAAGCCGAATGGTATCTTTCCAAGGCCTCAATCCTGGAACAGTACCTGAACCGTGTACCCTTAGGAAATAACCTTGTCGGGGTCGGAATTGCCTCGCAGGCCTATTTCGGGAAACCCCTCTCGTCGCTCACCACAACCGAGGCTGCCACACTTGCCTCTCTCCCCAAAGCTCCTGGAAGACTCAGCCCTTATCGTCAGGACACACACAGACTGGTCAATCGCCGGAATTGGGTGTTGGGACGCATGAGAACACTGGGGTATATTACCTCTGAGGAACTCCTGAGCTGCCAACAGGAGCCTCTGCGTGTAGCTCCCAAACGATTCTCGTTCGAGGCCCCCCACCTGGTGAACCTGTTGATCGAAAGAGGTCTGACCAGAAATGTCTCCTCGACCCTCCAGACCACTCTCAACTCCCAAATCCAATCCCGGCTTCAGACGATTCTGGCTTCACACCGGGCACGTTTGCTGCAGAGTGGGGCAAGCCAGGCTGCGGCGATGGTGGTGGGTAACCGGAATAACGATGTTTTGGCACTTGTTGGATCCTTGGAGTATTCCGAAAAGGGACTGGGTTACAACAATGGTGTCAAGGCGTTGCGCTCGCCTGGTTCCGCCCTGAAGCCATTCCTCTATGGCTTGGCCTTGGATCAGGGTTACACAGCCGCCACCCTTCTTGAAGATACCCGGCGGCGATACCGCTCGACTCGAGGAGAATACTACCCGCGCAATTTCAACCGGGAAGAATATGGCCCCACAACTTTGAGAACCGCACTGGGTAATTCGCTCAATCTCTCGGCGGTCCGTATGATCAGCCGTGTGGGTTTCGACAGCTTCTTTCATTTGCTTGAAGAGATCAACCTGATCAACAGGCCAGAAAAAGGGCCAGGTTTTTATGGTCTTGGTCTGGCGATCGGAAATCCCGAAGTGACTCTTGAACAACTCGTAACCGCCTATGCCATGCTTGCTCATGGGGGCGAGTTCCGTCCACTCCGTTATCTGGAAAACACTCCCTGGGAACAGGGACAGCGTGTGCTTACCGAACAGGCCTGTTTCATCATCGCGGATATACTCTCGGATCCCAGTGCTCGTTTACTCACCTTTGGAGGATCGACCGAATTGGATTTCCCCTACCGTGTGGCCTGGAAGACAGGCACGAGCACTCATTACCGGGACTGTTGGATCATCGGTTTCACCCCGGAATACACGGTGGGAGTCTGGGTAGGGAATTTCAATGGGGAGCCGATGACCCAGTTGGGAGGAGCTTCAGGCGCGGGACCGATCTTCGCTGATGTGATCAAGTTCCTGTACAGGGACTCCGCTCCGGGAGGATTTCCAGTCCCCGCTGATGTGGTTCAAGCAGAAGTCTGTGGTTACTCCGGGATGAGGAAGACTTCGCATTGCCCGACCACTCGAAAAGAGTGGTTCATGGAGAGATCTCAACCCCATCAGGATTGTACCTTCCACCAGCAGGAGGGACTCCATCATGATCTGGAGACACC
>CAYZUX010000089.1:0-21484 GCA_964481775.1 uncultured bacterium
TCCCGCTTTCGCGGGAATGACGATTTCCGAGGAAATTTGCTTGTCTCGTCATTCCAGCGGAAGCGGGAATCCAAGGTTACCCCCTTTTTCAAGAGGCTGTTAGATATAAGATGGAGTCATGACGCTATTCATGTCCATAATAACAGTGTCTTAATAAAGTTCAATATGGATTTTTTCAATAGACAAAGAATATCTTTTGGTAGACAATTGGACCTGTGACGAGGAGTCTCTCAATTACGAAGGTAAATTAAACATGGATACATTGATCTGCGGCACCAACAGTTTTCACACAGCTGACTTGATTCTTTTGGTAGCCTATTTTATGGTCATGCTCTTCATTGGACTCTACTTTTCACAAAAAGTAAAAAGTGTTCACGAATTCTTTGGAGGTGGTAGCCGCGTTCCCTGGTGGTTATCTGGCTTCTCCTTTTACATGACATCCTTCAGTGCATTTGCTTTTGTGATCTATTCCCAGCTTGCCTATAAGTACGGTTGGACCGCCATTACGGTCAGCTGGATGGCCATCTTCGGGGCGATATTGAGTGCCCGATTCTTTGCCAGCCGGTGGAGGCGAGCCGCCCGGACCAGTCCACTCGAATTCGTGGAGAAACGTTTCGGCGAGATGATGCGTCAAGGACTGGTCTGGCTTAATATCCCACTTAGGATCATTGACAACGGGCTCAAACTATTTGTCATTGGCAGCCTGGTTTCTGCTGTGCTTGGTTATGGAGACGATTCCATCCTCACCTTCATCCTCTTTTCCGGAATTATTGTTTTTATGTATACCGTAATGGGAGGCTTGTGGGCTGTGGTGGTCACTGATTTTGTTCAAGCGATTATTATGCTTGTTGCAATCATAGTCCTTCTACCCCTTGCCCTTTACCGTGTTGGAGGCCTACACAATTTATTTGATAAAGCTCCAGATGGATTTTTCAACCTGACCAATGAGACTTTTACTGTTGGATATCTGGTTGCCTGGGTCATTCTCCTTGCCCTAAACTATAGTTCATCGTGGTCATTGGTTCAACGTTATTATTCCGTGGAAACCGATACTGATGCCAGGAAAGTTGGATATCTTGTAGCTTTCCTTCATTTCATTGTAACACCCATGATGTACCTTCCAGCAATTGCCGCCAGAGTGATCTATCCAGACCTCAGTGAATCTCAAACCGAGCAGATTTATGGTATTATCTGCCGCGATCTGTTGCCTGTCGGGATGATAGGATTGCTCATTTCCGCCATGTTTGCTGCCACCATGTCAACACTGTCTGGTGAATACAACGCAATTGCTTCCGTGATGACAAACGACGTCTACTTACGCTATATTGACCCCCAAACATCGTCAGGCAGGCTCCTGCTCGTGGGACGAGTCACTACTGTCATTGCCGGAATCTTCTCTATTGCTGTCGCTTTGGTCGTTTGGATGAACCCCGAAGGCCGGAATCTTTTTGATTTGATGGTAAAAGTTTTTTCAATCTTTCTACCCCCAATTGCTGTCCCGATGCTGGCAGGACTTGTCAGTCGGAAGGTGTCAAATTGGGGTGGTTTGCTTGGATTGATTCTTGGAATAATGACTGGCCTGATCGCCTTCATCCTGAGCCAATGTTTTAATAACTTCTCATTTCTTAAAGATAATCAATATATGATCCCCACCACCATCAGTGCTTCCTTCCTCGGAATTGTGATCGGTTCGATCTGGGCACCACCATCGGAGAAGGAAGCAATAAAAATTGAAGAGTTCTTCAGACAGATGAACATGCCCTCAGTCACTTCCACCTCTACACCCCAACAATCAGACAATAAGATTTCTCCTTTTTATGTCATTGGCATTTCTGTCGGGGTTCTTGGATTGATCCTTTCTACCCTGATCCTCATACTTATTCCCACGAGGGAAGGATGGCTCAGCTTGTGTGTTGGTTTCTCTTTAATGATTTTTGGAAGTCTATTCTGGATGATTGATCGCAAAAAGAATCATCACTGAAAAATGACCAATACTCCCAAATATGTAAAGAAAAAGGATCAGAAATTCTTATGGGGTCCTTGTGCAGAAATAATTCCGTTTTTCCCTTCAGACAGGAAAGGAACCTTTCAATCCCAACGCTGACCAACTTCTCCGGAGTCCTTTCGAATACCATGAGTATGAAGTTTGATAAGAAACAGACCTCCCGCCAGCGCCAAATCTACCGCGGCTCCAGAAAGTCCAGCGTCAAACGGGTGAAGGTAATCTTTTTGTAATCGTCTCTTTCCCAGAGAACACCGGCCGACTTGTCATTCAAGATGGTCAGGTCTGAGTAAGCTGCTGGTCCATGAGCGATCAACCGCTCATTGGGGAAGGTCTGTGCTTCATCATAACTGACCCGGGCTACCAGGTTGTTACGGTCAGGGCCTTTGGGGCCTGTCCAGAGGATCCGGTCACGGTCCTCACCCGCCGATTGAAGAGAAAATCGTTCAATTGCACAGCAGACAGGGGTGACTGGCAGTCCAGCGCGCCGTTCTGACCAGGTAAGCCCCCCATCCAAACTCTCCGAAAACCAGCGGTGAGGGCCATCACTCTGACGGAAGTCCATCAGAAGCCGCCCATCTTTCAGTTCAACCAGTTGATTCTCATCTCCGCCCGGTCCTGGAACAAAGCTGCCATGGCGCCAGGTTTTTCCGTGATCTTCACTGAACAAGGCCAGGTTTCCCCATCGCGCAGACTTACCCTGATCCTTTTCAAGCGCTTCCACACTCTCTTTGGGTCCAGCCATCCACACCGCCGCGACAAGACGTCCTTTGGAATCCTGGATCATCCCGCCAGGCCCCGGCACACTGATACCCCAATGGGGATCATCCATATCCCGGCTGGCAGCGGTGAGGTCGATTGGATCCGACCAGGTGAGACCATGATCATCACTTGTGCGTGCCAGGAGCTGGGAATCATCGGTGCCGGGACGCGCGGAGTAAGTATTTCTGTGTGGTTTACAACGAAGGTAAAGGACCCAGACCTTGCCTGTGGTGCGATCCACACAAGTGGCGGGATTGGCCGCTGACCACAGATCACCGGGATCTTCAATAACTTTCATCGCCGACCAGGTACTGCCACCATCTGTACTGCGTTTCAGAACCAGGTCGATGTCATTTCCCTCCATCCCGGGATCACCGCAGTTGAGTTTTCGTGCCTCCGCAAACGCAAGAAGGGACCCATCCGGCGCGCATTCAATACCTGGAATACGGTAGCAGTTGTATCCATCCTGCCCACTCACATACACATCCACATGCTCAAGTTCCGCCATGGAAAATCCTGAAAAGAAAAACAGAAGGACCAGCCAAACCAATGACATCCAAACGCTTCTCATTTCAGCCTCCTTTATCGGGTCAGAATCAATCTTTCAGTGGCCATACAATATTCCTGGAAACCTCCGCAGGCCTACAGGCATTATCATGTGAATCCATCCCCTTAGTGCTCAATGGAAAACAAGAGATCGCTCCATTCCCTTGGACTGTGATCGAATGAGATCCACCTGAAAAGGCTGAGCCAGGAATAGAAAGCCGGTCCGCCTGTAACCCTTCCGCAAATGGCTTCCCATCGATCTTCACCGTGTAACTGGAGGGCGGTTTCCCGGCACAGGCCCATTCCAGGTCGAGACAATCCTGTCCGGAAGCATCTTTTCCTGGAAGACAATCCATGGCCATAACTGTGTGCTCCGCATCGGGGGTTCTCAGAAGATCCAACAAGGCTTGTGTCAGGTTCGCGTAGTAGTATCCCCAGCCCCCCTGATCGCCACGATACCCTGGAGCAGTTAATGAGACCGGTTCCAGGTCATCGCTCAGTTCCACACTGTAGCTGTCGACATAGATGTCCTTGTCCTTTCCATACCCATGGCCTTCCGCCTGTCCCGCATACTCATTCCATTGATGTAAAAAGACCACGCGTGGACGGGTTTTCAAGGCAGTGTTGAAAGTCCGGATCAACGTCATTCCCCCACGCCGGCCTTGGGCCTCCGGGCCACGCCATCCATGTTCACCGAAGAATCCGGGAGTCACGGTAACCGCTTCAGGTTTTCCATCCTTGTAAGTTACCACCGGATCAAGGGAGCCATCCATCCAGGTCCAGTAACCCAAGGCTTCATGTTTTGTGGTCTGTAGTTGGGTTGAGACCCAGCGGATTGTGAAGAGATCTCTGTTCTCCTTTCCTGCACCAGAAGCCCTGAATTGATCAACAGCAGCAGCGTCTCCTCCCAATGTCTGTTTGACAAAAGGAATCCGGAAGGCAGACTCGGTGGTTCCACGTGGATCCGCAACCACCCCGCAATCGAGAACTGTCATGAGTGGTTTTCCATCATAATCAACCCACAGGTTCTTGAATCGTGGATTTCGAACCATGTAGTCATGAACCCACTCGAGCTCCTCATTCAATGCGGTCATGGTGGCGGGAGGACCATTGCTGATACCCATCAGGAAGGTCATCCGGGGAACTGGAATACCTTCCTCACGCATGACCGCAAGCATTTCCAGGGCCATTTCGGTGGCATGAATAATGGCATTGCACTCGGGGCCGCGTTCATTCCAATGTTCTTTCCCCCAGATATGGTTCGACCAGTCCGCCATGAGGAAATCGACTCCCATATCAGCAAACCAGAGGAAGTGTTGACGGAGAACATCAGGATCGCAGGAGTCATGGAATCCGACTACTGGCACTGCTTGGGCGCTTTCCCAGAAACAGGTATGAGGGCTGAACCAGGGTTCCCATTGCATGCATACCAGAGTTTTCCCGTTGCCTTTGCGTTCTATCTGCCGTCGAGTTACCTCGACCTGAACAGGATTGCTCGTGCCCTCGACGTGGCCGGGAAACCGTCCTACCAGGACATCCGGGAAAAGCCCGGGAGTCACAAATTGTCCGGGAGTGAGACCTGCTTTCGAGGCAGTCACACCAGCCACTTCGATCCGGTTAGGTCCAGGATTGGGAAGGGGAAGATGGAAAGTAGTTTTTCCTTGTATATCCGCCCATTCATGGCATCCCCAACGTCTTCCATTCACAAGGGGGAGAAAGAGAAAGTCCGTGCACGGCTTCCCTGTCGTGTCCGAAGCGAAGGCCTCAATCTGGATGGTCTCACCCATGGCCACAGAAGCAGAATCGGTTTTTATCAAAATGGAGATATCCCCAGCCCAACTTATTGAAATGTGAGTCAGCATGGTCATCCCACAGACTCGCAGTAGAAATCGCATTGACATGAGTGTCCTCGAAAATACAGAAGATTGGTCATTGAAGATGGTGTTCCTCTGAGGAGATCCTGTCAACGCAGCTACCCTCCTGCAACCTCTTGTGAATGGACACAAGGGGGGGATCTGGAACCGGGTGATCTTTGTATAGGTCCATGTCTTTCAGAACCATGGAGCCGGCTGTGCTGTGATCAGGAACGTTTGGAGGGTGGGAATACCAGGGGACGCAGGATATCCCAGTTACCAGCGATATAATCGTACAGGGACCAGACAGTCACAGCGGAAGCCACCGCAAGCAGGGAATGGTAAAGCCAATAGGGTTCCATCTCCTGAGAACGGTCTCCCATGAGGACACGTAATCCGAGGATCGCGAAAATCACCACGGCCTGGACCACTGCTTTGACTTTCCCGGACCAGCGTGCCGCCACTACCACACCCCGGTGAGCGCAGACAGTCCTCAACGTGGAGACCAGGGAATCCCGCCAGAGCAGAAGCAGTACCAGGTACATGGCCATACGGTTGCCGGAGCCGACCGCAAATTCGACCGCCATGCACAGGAAGATGGTCAACCGCGAGACACTATCGGCTAAGGGATCGAGAATCTTGCCGAAGTCGGTGACCTCCTTGCGGCGCCGCGCCGCGATCCCATCGAAAAGATCCGTCAGTTCCGACAGGATGACGATCACCAGCGCGGTAATCCGCGACCAGAGATATCCCTGGAAGAAGACCACCGCGAAGACCGGAGTCAGCAGCAGTCTGGACCATGTGAGAAGCAGGGCAAGATTCATTGGAGGGGATGGTACACGGAACCGTGTCCAAGGTCAGCGGGGATAGTTTGAGATGCGGATAAGGGAACAAGGTTCATATCCGGTCAAGTTCCACGCCCCTTGCCCCATTTCATCCTCACCATTTCATCGGCGGCGGCCCCCAGAAGAATCACACCACCGATGACGGCGAATTCCAGGTAAGTTGGGATACCCAGCAGATTGACTCCATTGCTTAGCACCTTTAACAATGCCGCACCCAGCATGACACCGATGATGGTTCCCTCACCACCCTTCAGGCTGCACCCTCCCACCACTGCAGCCGCGACCGCATAGAGCTCATAACTCTGTCCATGGCTGGCGGGCTGGACCGCGTTGGTGTAGAGCGAAACCAGGATGCCGGCGACACCGGTCAGTACGGCGGCGATGGTATATGCCTGAATCTTGATCCGGTTGACAGGAATTCCGGAAAAGCGCGCGGCTTCCTCATTCCCTCCCACCGCGAAGAGGTGCCTTCCAAACACCGAAAGGTGAACCACCACACCCATGATGAAGGCGAACAGGAGCATGATCCAGAGTGGAACCGGAAGCCCTCCCAGTGTTCCATTTGCAAGCTGTTTGAATCCCTCGAATTCATTCCCAAAACCCTTGGTGATGTCGGAGGTGATGTAGCGTGCGATACCACGGTAAATGAGCAAAGCACAAAGGGTCACAATGAAAGGCTGAAGTCTTACGCGGGTGATGAGGATGCCATGCAACCAACCCAGGAAGGCGGTCACGCCCAGGCAGAGAGTCACTCCTCCCACCACCGGCCAGCCCCAATCCTTCAGTGACATGGCAAGGAGTACTCCCACTAATCCCATCATGGAACCCACAGAAAGATCAATCCCACCAGTGATAATCACAATCCCGGCTCCCATCGAATAGATTCCGAGGAAGGCGATCTGACGGGTGAGGTTGGTGGTGTTTTGCTGTGTCCGGAATGATTCCTGTGTGAGGAACAGAGCCCCGCACAAGAGGACAAGGATGAGGGTAATTCCAACCAGTTTGACCATGGCCGGGAAAGAGATGCCGCTTACTGAGTCAGCTTTTTGAGCTCCTCCGAGAAGCTCTGAACGTTGTCTTTGCGGACGATCAGGACCCCTGTGTCCACCACACCATCAGCCGGGATGGCAGCTTTGTTCCCTTTGTGGATCTCATTCAGGATCCTGATGGTCTGGTAGCCCATTTCAAAAGGCTTCTGCACGACAGTCCCGTGAATGATTCCATCAGCAACCGCCTGAAGGGTTTCCGCATCCTCATCAAAACAAACCACTTTGATGGAGTCCCTTTTGTTGACACCTTTCACGGCAGCTGCCAGTGCAGGTCCATTGTAAGACCATAATCCCACCAGACAGGCCAGATCGGGATAGGTCAGCATGGCATCTTCAGCATTCGAACGCGCCTTGACTGTGTCGACCTGATCAGTACGGGTATCGATGATCCGGATAGCGCTACCCTGGATCTCATCCTCGATCCCTTTTTTACGGTCCTGGGCATTCTGGGCATCCAGTGTACCGACAAAGAGCATGATTTTCCCGCCTTGTGGAAGGGCTTCCTTGAGGAGCTTCCCCGCCTCGCGCCCCGCCTGGTAGTTGTTGGTTCCAACATAAGCAAGACGTTTACTTTGAGGAGCATCGCTGTCATGACAGAGCAAAGGAACTCTGGCAGCGACCTTATCCAGAAAGCCTGTCTGGTTGGCTGGATCAATCGGACTCACGGTGATCCCGTCAATCCCCTTGTTCAATAGATCCTCGATGATGCTTTGTTGTTCAGCGATGGCGCCGGTTGAGGGGGGGCGGAACTCCACCTCAACACCGAATTCCTGGGCGGCCTTGTCGAGACCTTTCTTAGCAATCGTCCAGAAAGCGGAGACGTTATTAGTAACAAATGCAAACCGTGGTTTGCCGGCTTTGACAGTGGATTCAGTACCGGGCGAGGGATCAGGGGATTCATCCTTGCCACACCCCAGGGTGACACTCAAAAAGGCTGAGACCAGAACCATTGACAACAGGCTGGATACCGCTTTTCTCATGGTGTGAAAATCCTTTCCCCCTTGAGTGTGTTTTCTCTTAATGGAACAGTCTCTCTTCCCCCCAGCCCACACCTCCTTCGCAAGGGGGGAGGGGTGGGCTGGGGGGGGAAGATGTGAAACGCAGCACAATCGGATCAACAAACCCCTAGAACTCAGCAGCCTCGAGCTTGGTGATCTGTTCGGAAAGCCGGGTCATGTTGACGTTGATCTGTTGTGTATCACTGGCATCAAGAGCTCGTTGCAGGCTATCCACGATATTGCGTGTCTCGAGCGCAACGGGATCTTCATTGTCACCGATCATCTTCTCGGCACGGAAGATCAGACTCTCAGCCTGGTTGAAGAGGGTCTCCTTGACACGCTGTTCAAGCAGCCGGGTAACACGCTGACGGGCCTCACGAGCCATGCGAGCTTTTTCCTGCTCGCTGAGACGGTTGTCGGTGGCGACTACAGTCACGGTAACCTCAATACCCGATGTCAGATCTTTGGCGGTACCTTCGAGGATCCGGTCATGATTCAGGCGGAAAGTGACCTCGATACGGGGAATACCCCGTGGCGCGGGGGGAAGGCCATCGATGCGTAACATGTCGAGGAAAGTATTGGTGGAAGCGATCTGCTCCTCTCCCTCGTAAATCGGAAATGAGATCGCGGTCTGGAAATCACGGGTGGTGGTAAAGTAATCCTTGGCCTCGGTGGGGTAGGTCGAGTTGCGCTCGATGAGGATGCCATACTGGTCGTTGACAAGCCCGACACCCAGCGAGAAAGGGGTCAAGTGAACAATCACCGGCGTATCCGTGGGAATCCGGTCCGCTGCGGATGTTTCAAGCTCATCATCCAGCGAGGCCAACAGGCTGGATTGATAGGCGGCTCCCATGGCCACCACCTCATCCGGGTTCACATCACGGCGTGGTTCCTTATTCACAACCTTTTGAACAGTTTGCTGAACCAGCGGAATGCGTGTACTGCCTCCCACCAGGATAACAGTCGTGATATCGGAGGGGGTTAGTCCGGCATCTTCGATGGCCTGGAGCGAGGGCTTCTCGGTGCTCTCGATCAGATCGCCAACAAGGCTCTCAAACTTGGCACGGGATAGATCCATATCCAGTGTGAGAGGCCCCGAAGGCCCCATGGCGATGGCTTCGAGCAAGATGTTTGATTTCTGAAGGGTGGAGAGCTCAATCTTGGCCATTTCTGCCGCGGAACGAAGTTTGTAATAGGTTCCCTTGTCCTGAAGCAGGTCGATTCCATGCTGGTTCTTGAACTCTTCGGCCAACCATTCCACGATGCGCTGGTCAAAGTCATCACCACCCAGCATGTTGTTGCCTTTAATGGCGAGAACCTGGAAGACCCCTCCGATAACCTCGATGATGGAGACATCGAAGGTACCTCCACCCAGGTCGTAAACCATCAGAATCTGGTCTTCTTCCTTGTCGATGCCATAAGCGATCGCCGCGGCGGTAGGTTCATCGATAATACGCCGGACATTCAGGCCGGCGATTTCACCGGCATCGCGTGTGGCCATGCGCTGAGCATCGGTAAAGTAGGCCGGAACGGTAATCACAGCCTGATCCACCTCTTCCCCCAGGTACTCCTCCAGGTCCCACTTGAGACGTTGAAGGATCATTGCGCTGATTTCCTGGGGAGTGTATGGCTTGCTGTCAATGTTGACCCGGAAATTGGTCCCCATGTGGCGCTTGATGGAGAAGATGGTGCGGTCCGGATTCAGAGCAGCGGCACGTTTGGCCGGTTTACCGACGAGAATTTCCTTTTCTTCATCGATACAGACAACCGATGGTGTTACCCGGTCGCCGAGATTGTTGGGAATTATAAGGGCTTTCCCCGACTCCATGATGGCCATACAGGAGTTCGTGGTACCCAAGTCGATGCCGACAATACGACCCGCCATGTTTTCCTCCGACGCCTTTCCAATTTCTGTTTTTTTGTCTCTTCTGTGGCAGGAGCCTGTGCTCCCCTCGGACCGCTATCAGAAAATACCGGGAAGACAACTTCCTCCCGAGCTTACCGATTATGGCACACACCCACTCTGAATCGTAGTGGACCTTCCCTATTCCCCGGTTACCCGGGGGGAAACTCCTGATTCCGCTGGGAATTCCGAATGATTCACCATACTTTTGGGAGTAACCACCACTTTTCCAACCCGCAAAACCCTATCCCCCCACCGGTAAGGTTTTTCCCGCACCTCAATCACAGTTGCGGGAGGAAAGGCAGGATCTTTTCGGACCTCGATGGCCTCATGGAGGTAGACATCGAATCGTCTTCCCAAAGAGGCAACTGGACGCACATCCAATCTTTCCAGCGACTTGACCATACGACGCTGAAGCCCCCTGATACTGGTGAGCCAATTATCGAGGACTGGGTTGGCATCGAGTGTTTCCTTGTCAGCAAGTCCAACCAGACGTTCCATCCCATCCAGTACTGAGATCACTTCCAGAAGCATCTTGCGTGTGGGTTTCGATTCCCGCATCAGGACTTCCTCACTTGAGGTCTTAGGGAGGCGGGCTGTTGAAAGCAGTTCCATACGGACACCTTCCCAAAGGTCTTCAACCCACTCCGTTCGGGTAAACACCGGGTGAATGCATGGGGTCAATGTATGTGAACTTTGTGCGGTGTTCATGTCCATCAGTGAGAATCACGCACCTGATACGATTCTAACCTCCCTTGTAGGCGCGAGCACGAGTCTTGGCGGTTCTGCCAAGTTGCCGTGAATGCCTGTCGCTGGGATTGAGTTCAAGAGCTTTGTCGAAGTAATTGTAGGCGTTCACCCACTCCTCACGCTCGAAATAGATGTCCCCCAGCTCCTGGTAAACCAGATAAGAATCCGACACAACTCTCAATGCATCTTTGAGCTGAACCAGGGCAGGATTAACCATCCGGCGTTGACGAAGGCTGCGTGCGGTATCGACCTTGGCCTGGATAAAGCTTTTCTTGGCAAGATCAACCGCCATCCCCTCCTGGATCATCTTCTGCCAGATTGAGAAAGCCCGATTGGTGTGGTTTCCGTGAAAACAAGCCCAGGCAAGCTTATCCATGATTGTTTCGTCATCCGGATGTTCCTTGAGGTGCATCTCAAAGCTGGTGATAGCTCCCTCCCAGTTCTGTTGCCTGTAGGCTTCCAAACCAATGGCTTGAGGTGTACCAGGGGGTGCCACATCTCTTTCAACCACGCCATCCTTGGCAGGATCTGAAACCATGTGGGGAGCCAAGCGGTGATCTCCAACAGCAGCTGCCGCAGACAACTGAACTCTCAGGTTTTCATCACCTGTCTGAGCCAGAAAACGACCCCCAAATCGCTTATGAGTTTCCACGATCAGGTGCTTGATGTAATCGCTCTCCCCTTTTTCGGAGAGTTCACGATGCCAGCCCTGCAAAGTGTCCACCCAATACCTGGTTTCTTCCTCTTTGTTGATAAGCAAAGTGGCACAGATGGCAAGATTGTGGAGGATCCGGCTATCCGCCGGTGCAAGACGCAGTGCACGCCGCCACCGGTGGGCCGCATCTGCATACAAGCCTTTCTCCGCCAACTCGTGAGCCTGCTGACAGAGTACATGAATCCGGTTGTTCCGGATATCATCCGTGGCCCCCTCCAACTCTTCGATCTGGTCGAGATCTTTCAGGGCCTCATTCCACATGCCATGCTTGCCAAACAGAACGGCGCGTTGTTTCAAAGCGGAAATCAGCTGTCCCTTGGCCTCTGGTGAATTGGTTGCCAGGGGCAAGTATTGGTCGATTTCACGATTCAATTTGACCTGGGAAATCGATCCAAGAGGTATTCCTTTGAAGGACAGCCTGTCCACCGGGCCAGTGAAGAGCATGACATCCACGGCAGCTTTGCGTGCCGGACTGCGAAGATCTTCATAGGCCTTCCGGATCTTCCGGAATGTTTCTTCCTCCCGTTCAGGAGAATACCGCTTAACCAGCTTAAAATACTGCGCCTTGGCCTGTTCCGCAGTCGCTGTTGTGGGCAGGAATAGCGTCTCGTAAGGTGTCTTGCTGTTCAGTATCCGGGTTTTCTGTTCCTGGGGCTGAAGGTCTTTCTCATCCATCCGTCAAGCCTCGCGATTCCTGGCAGGTTTCAAATGTCCCGCGTCTGCAGACCGGTCTTCAGCCCTCCCTCCATAGACGCATCCCGCAACATGTGGGGGATACTCTGAGAAGATAGCTGGCAGCAAGAGTGGAGTGTCGTATGGGACCCGCTGAACCGTCAAGTGGTACAGTCCTGAAAGGTGAAAAGACATGGAAATGGTACGGGAATCCCTAACTTCAAACCATTGACAGGCGCCAATCCCCTCGATAGTGTCAAACCCGAAAGCGGAGCACTCCTCTATCCGTTTCCTGACAGGGGGGCGCTGATAAGATCCACAGATCACGAGGTAAACAGAATGGCACTGTTCCCCAACCATGGAGTATATGCTCACAAAATTGGGATCCTGACTCTTTTGGGGACCGCCCTATCTCTTTTCCATCCAGCATCCCATGCGGATACAACGACAGGGTGGTTAAGTTGGCGCGGGCCTCATCAGAACGGAACATCCGATGAGACAGGGTTACCAGACAGGTGGACACCCGGTGGAGAGAACCACCTCTGGACTTACCCACTCTCCGGACGGGGAACTCCAGTGATTGCCAACGATCGGCTGTTCGTTCTCGGCTATCGTGGCGATGGCCCTGACCTTCAGGAACTGATTGTATGCCTGGATGCCAACACCGGAAAACTCCTCTGGGAGCATGGATTTAATGATTTCCTCAGTGATATCGTCTACAACCGTTACAGCATCGGAAGCCCTGTTGTGGACGCCGAAACCGGGAATGTTTTTTTCCTGACCGCTGCCGGATTGTTCTGCTCTTTCAGCCCGGATGGAGCAATGCTCTGGCATCATTCCCTGATGGAAGAGTATGGCAGGCTGACCTTTCCCAATGGACGCACTGGTTCTCCGATCCTTGATGGGGATCTGGTGATCATCCATTCGATCACCAGCAACTGGGGTGCCGATGGTCCTGCACGTGACCGTTTCTATGCTTTTGACAAGCAGACTGGAGAGCTGGTCTGGAGCTCCACACCGGGAGGGCCTCCTCAGGACAGCTCGTTCTCAACCCCGGTTCTTTCCTGGCAAAACGGGAAACGAGTTCTCTACGCCGCCACCGGTTGCGGTAATCTGGTATGCCTCAATGCCCGCACCGGAGATCCCTTGTGGCGTTTTCAGCTTTCACGCATCGGAAGTAATGCCTCGGTGGTCTTACATCAAGACAAGGTGATGGGAATCCATGATGGCGGGAACCTGGATAGCACGGAGACGGGGCGTATGGTGGCTATCCGGACCGGGTCAGAACCAACCGATCTGCATGCGGGCCCTGTGGTCTTGGGAAGTACTCATGAAGTGTGGCGGGCAGACCTGTCAGCAATCTCGAGCTCACCGGTTGTGGCAGGTGATCTGCTTTACCAGATGGTGAACACGGGAGAACTCTGCTGTGTCGATGTGAACAATGGAAAGATTCTCTGGAAAAAGAAACTGGGGCCAGATCAACTTCATGCTTCGCCATTGTACGCGGATGGAAAACTTTATATCCCACTGACCGATGGAAGCTTCCACATTTTGCGTCCAAATCAGGAAGGGGCCGAGGAACTTTGCAAAGTCCAACTGGGAGGGAGCTGCCTTGGGGCACCAGCCATTTGGCGGGGACGCATCTATGTACTGACCACTGAGAACCTGTTCTGCTTTGGAAGCAAAGATCCGGGTCCTGTTCCTCCTCCCGTGAAGGAGGAGGTCCCGCCCAATCCAGGCCCCGCTTCAAGATTACAGGCCATACCCGCTGAAGTGCTTCTCACGCCTGGTCAGAAAACGCCTGTCAAAATAAGAGCTCTCGACGAAAACGGATTGTTCGTATCCAACATCACACACGCCAAGTGGTCTCCCTTCATTCCTCCCACAGCCAAGGTGAAAGCGGTCATGAATGCTCATTTTGATGCTGCTGGAGACTTGGTTGCAGAGGCCACAGCCAAACAATCCGCCGGTGCCTTCCAAGCCGAGGCCAATGGGATGCATGGCGTGATCCGGGGACGTGTGGTTCCCCATCTTCCGATCCAGGAGAATTTTGAAGAGTTTGATATCAGCATTCCACACGAGATCGAAGCCGGTGTGAAGTTCGCTTATCCACCCCTGCCCTGGATTGGTGCGCGCTTCAAATGGGAGGTGCGTGATCTTGATGGGAATAAGGTGCTGGCAAAGACCCTGGACAACAACCTGTTCCAGAGGGCGATTACCTTCATTGGACAACCAGAGGCAAAGAATTACACGGTTGAAGCGGATGTGATGACCGATGGTAACCGCCGGAACATGTCCATCGTTGGTGTGATTAATCAGCATTATATCATTGCACTGGTGGGCAACTGGCAGCAGATCGAGGTGAGCTCCAACCACGACCGCATCAAGGTGGGAGCTCCCTTCAAGATCAAGCCCAAGACCTGGTACCGTCTCAAAACACGCGTGGATGTGGCTGAGGATGGTTCGGGGGTGGTCAAAGGGAAGGCTTGGGAACGCGATCAACCGGAGCCTGAGGCCTGGACAATCGAAGTTCCCCATGCCAAAGCCCACCAATGGGGTGCTCCTGGGCTGTATGGATTCTCTTTGCAGAGTCAGTTCAGGGTCTATATCGACAACGTGGAAGTAACACCCAACGGCTGAGTTGTGCTAGGTTCCTTAAAAAGGAAATCCTGCGCAGAAGGATGCCGAGTCGAATAAGGAGAGGAAAAACTCAAGATGATAGATCGTCTTTCATTCTCAATAGGAATCGCCGTGGTTGTTTCATTGACAGTCTCTACCGGATATGCGGCCGATTGGCCTCAGTGGGGGTCTGGACCGGGCAGAAACATGGCCTCACCCGCGACTCATGTGCCCGAGTGGTTCGATCCGGGTAAATACATCAAAGGCAGTGAAAATATTGATCCCACCACCACCAAGAATGTGAAGTGGGTGGCAAAACTGGGCTCCGAAGCTTACGGAAATCCAACGGTCTCTGGGGGGAGAGTCTTTGTTGGTACCAACAATGAATCGCCGAGAGATCCACAACACACTGGAGACCGGGGGATTGTCATGTGTTTCGATGAGGCTACCGGGGACTTCCTCTGGCAGTTGGTGGTCCCCAAGCTCGGTGCGGGGAAAGTGAGTGATTGGGAGTTTTTGGGAATTTGCTCCTCACCAGCCGTAGATGGAGACCGGGTTTACCTGGTCACCAACCGTTGCGAGGCCATCTGTCTGGATGTCCATGGACAGGCCAATGGGAATGACGGTCCTTTTATGGATGAGGCCACCTACATGACACCGCCTCCCGCGGCAGGTGCCCCTCCCCATCCACCTGTCACACTTGGCCCCAAGGATGCAGACATTATCTGGCGTTTTGATATGCGCGAGGAAACCGGCGTCTTTCCGCATAACATCACCAGCAGCTCCATTTTGATCGTGGGCGATCGACTGTATGTCACCACCTCCAATGGCCAGGACTGGTCGCATGTGAACATCCCGGCGCCGTTCGCACCCGCATTGATCTGTCTCGATAAACACACGGGCGAGTTACTCGGTGAGGAAACTTCCGGTATCAGCCAGCGGATGTACCATTGCAACTGGTCCTCGGCGGCTTATGGTGAGGTGAATGGCCAGGGAATGGTCATCTTCGGTGCGGGCGATGGTTTCTGTTATGCCTTCGATCCTGTTCCGGTTGCAGCGGAAGATGGGTTGTTCAGCCTCAAGGAGCTGTGGCGCTATGACTGCAATCCTCCCGAGCACAAGAAGAAAGCCGATGGAACCCCCTATAAGTACCCCGATCCCAATGGTCCCAGCGAGATTATTGGAACTCCCGTGTTCCATAACAATCGTGTCTATGCCGCAGTGGGACAGGATCCCGAACATGGAGATGGGGTGGGATTCCTGAGCTGTATCAATGCTTCCGGTTCCGGAGACATCACCCAGACTGGAAAAATCTGGACCTACAACAAGATCCGCCGAACCATGTCAACTCCCTCAATCGCCGAGGGGCTCCTGTATATCTCCGATTACGCGGGGCGGGTTCACTGTCTGGATGCTGAAACTGGCCAGGAGATCTGGATTCATGATACCCAGAGCCATATCTGGGGCTCCACACTTTATGCCGATGGAAAAATTTTTGTCGGAAACGAAGATGGGATAGTGACAGTTCTCGCCGCCGGCAAGGAAAAGAAGGTTCTCAAGGAGATCGAACTCAACTCGCCTGTTTACTCCACTCCGATTGTCGCCAATGGCATCCTCTATGTCGCCAGCCAGACACATTTATACGCGATTGAAGAGTCCAAGAATTGAAATGAAATGAGGAAAAAACCGTTCCTTGTTCTTCTGATTGTGGCGATGGTGATCCTGCACCAGGATTTCTGGTTGTGGAAAAACAAAAGCCTTGTATTTGGATTCCTTCCAGTGGGCCTGGTCTACCATGTCTGTTATTCAATACTGGCCTCGATCGTCATGACAATTTTGGTTCGATTGGCCTGGCCGAAACACCTCGAGCAACTTGAAAGGGAGGCTTCCGGCTCACAAGAACGATGATTCCTGCCATCCTTGTTTTCTGCTACCTCGCCATCGTCCTCTACATCGGGATCTTCGCCTTCAGGCGTGGAACCGGGACTGGAGAGGACTACTTCCTTGCCAGCCGGTCACTCGGCCAGTATGTGTTTCTGCTCTCTCTCTTTGGGACAAACATGACTGCTTTCGCAATCCTTGGCAGTTCGGGATTAGCTTACCAGCGTGGCATCGGGGTGTATGGCCTGATGGCTTCATCTTCCGGCCTGGTGATTCCCCTCACTATTTTTCTGATAGGAACCCGTCTTTGGGGACTCGGAAAACAGCATGGACACATGACCCAGGTGCAGTATTTCCGGGATCGCTGGGAGTGTTCGGGGATCGGGACCTTTATCTTTGTCCTGACCGCCGCCATGCTGGTTCCTTACATCATTATCGGAGTCATGGGTGGTGGAGCGACACTCGAGGCTTTGAGCCATATTTTTGATGCGGACGGCAAGCCTGTGATGGAGGAGATCCTTGTCAAAGGCGAGAAGGTGGTCCAGCAGAAACACTGGGTGAGCTACGAAGTGGGAGGAGCCATAGTCGCCATTGTAGTGATGAGTTATGTCTTTTTTGGTGGCATGCGTGGGACTGCCTGGGTGAACGCTTTCCAGACCACCATGTTCCTGTGTTTTGGCTCGATCGCTTTCTATCTCATCGGCAGAAACATCGGCGGGTTCGACACGGTGATGGAACGTCTCGGTATGAATCCCAAGACAGCCACACTGCTTTCAAGAGAGCGTATTCCACAGGCTGAATTTCTCAGTTACATGTTCATTCCACTTTCCTCGATCATGTTTCCTCACATCGCCATCATGTGCATGACCGCGAAGAAAGTGGCGGCATTCAAAAAGACCGTCATTTTTTATCCCCTCTGCATCATGGCCATCTGGCTTCCGAGTGTATACCTGGGCATCATCGCTGCTGACCAGTTTCCTGGGTTAAAACCGGGTGAGTCCGATGATGTGATCTTGCGGATGTTGACCGCGCACACAGATGTCTGGGTGGCGGGAATTCTGGGAGCGGCAATCATGGCCTGCGTGATGGCCTCCGACAGCCAGATCCTGGCGCTGTGTACCATGTTCACTGAAGACATCTTTGCCTATTACGGACACAAGGAGCGGTTTGGTGAACGGGCACAGGTGTGGACTGGACGGGCTTTTGTAGTCGGAGTCACCCTGGCGGCTTATTGGGTGGCGGTCCAGCTCAAAGACAAGGCGGGGATTTTTGAACTGGCCATCCGCTTCGCCTTTTCCGGATTCGCCTCAATGGCGCCGGTCATGCTGGCAGCTTTGTTCTGGAAACGCAGCACCAAATGGGGAGCATTGGCAGCTTCCCTATGGGTGGCTGTGGCGGTTTTGGGAACCTGGTATCTCCACAGCATGACCACGGGCATTGCGCCCAAACCCGGAGAGCCACCTGCCCAGATCTTCCCCATGCTGGGAGATATGTTCCTGCGAACCACGGGCAATGTGACTGTTTACGGCGCACTCCCTGTGATGCCGATGTGCCTGATATCGGGATTGTTGATGTGGATTGTCTCGCTCATGACACCAGCACCAAGCCAGGCCACGCTTGACAGGTACTTTCCACATCAACAGGCTCGTTGAGCCAACATAAACCATCATTCAGGTTGGATCCTAGAAAATGAAATCCCTGGAAGAAATCAAATCTCAGTTAGATGAGCACCTTCGCGAAATCATCCAATGGCATTTTTCACCGGAAACCGGTTGTCCTTTCTGGCTGGATTGGGCAAGAAAAGCGGGATGGAGTCCCATTGATGAAATAAAATGCTTCGAGGACCTCAGGAAGTTCCCCCATTTCAGGGATGAATTCCTGCGCGATGAACCACCCCGGCGTTGGATTCCGAAACCCTACGAAGGACGTCCCTACCGGATCTTTGAGACCGGCGGCACCACCGGAATGCCCAAGCAGCGGATCAGCTGGGAAGACCACCTGATCGACTACAGCGAGTTCTCGAAAACCCTGAGCGACGAGTTTTTCCCACCCGGGGCCGACTGGCTGATGATGGGACCGACCGGGCCGCGAAGATTGCGGCTGGCGATCGAGCATCTCGCCAATGTGCGTGGAGGATCATGCTACTTTGTCGACCTTGATCCCCGCTGGGTGAAGAAACTGATTGATGAGAAACAATTCGATCTGGCAAACAAGTACAAAGAACATGTTGTCGATCAGACAGTGACCATCCTGAAGAACCGGGAAATCGCCTGCCTTTTCACCACACCGAAACTACTGGAGGCACTTGGTGAGAAAATCTCGGTACCTGATGCCGGTATCCGGGGAGTTTTCAGCGGGGGAACCTCGATGACCAACCAGGTTGTCCGCTTCCTGGTGGAGGAGGTGCTCGAAGAGCGTGCTCAGCTGGTACCGACTTACGGCAATACCCTCATGGGACTCGCATGCAGCAAACCGGTATCAGCAGAGGATGGGTATGCGCTGACTTATTACGCTCCCCAGCCACGCGCGGTATTGCGTGTGGTCGATCCCAGTAACACGGATAAGGATGTGGAATACGGGGAGTGGGGACGGGTTGAACTAACCACACTCACCAGGGAGTTCTTCATGCCGCGCTTCCTGGAGCGTGATGAAGCCATCCGCCGTCCTCCTTGCGATCTCTACCCCTGGGATGGGACCGGCGAAGTGCGTCCTTTCGGAATGATGGAAAAAAAGATCGTGGAGGGAGTATACTAACGGCACTCCACGCAGAGGATTGTTCCACCTTGCCACATCTTCAGTCCACTGTTTGAATCAAGGGAAGTGCATACTATCCTGACTCAAATGTGATTCCCAAAGGATACAGTGACCAAATGCCGATCCCATCTCTTCCCCACATCCCTGTTCTCCGGAGAGGCAAGTTTTATGAGAGCCTGGACCGTATCGAGATCAATGACTGCCGCAAAGGACAACCTTTGGCCACCATCAGCCAGGCCAATGCCGGAATCATCCGAAAAGACCTCTCCCGCATCGCTGAATCGTTTGAAATCCTGCGTCGTTTGCCCACCATTCGCCTGCTTGAGATATGCCACAACGCCGGGGAATTGTTCATGAATGCCACTCTTCCCTTGGGGCAGGATGGAACCATGCAATCACCTCAACAATACGTCGAATGTCTTTCCTCAACCTCGGGCCTTCCTCACTCCCTGTGCCGGAGAAATATGGCCAAGATAAACCAGGTTTTCACGGAGATGGAGACCATCCTCAAGGGACTGACACGTGGCCTCGACCTATCAGTCCTGGACCGAGGATATGGGGAGCAGAATGGAGTTCCGGTCAGCTTCTATCCAGTATCCCAGTCCCTGGGGGTGGTGTTGCCCAGCAATTCACCGGGAGTCAATTCGATCTGGATGCCTGCAGTGGCGCTCAAAATCCCCATCGTACTCAAACCTGGCCGTGAAGAGCCTTGGACTCCCTGGCGGATCATTCAGGCTTTCATCACGGCGGGCCTTCCACCAGAAGCTTTCACTTACTGCCCGACCGACCATGAGGGTTCTGGAGTCATTCTAAAGTCCTGCGGACGTGCTCTGATTTTCGGCGACCAGAACACGATCGGGCAGTATGCCAACAACCCAGCCGTGCAAGTACATGGGCCCGGCTGGAGCAAGGTGTTGATCGGAGAGGATTGCATCGATCGGTGGCGGGGGTTCCTACCGATTCTTGTCTCCTCGGTGTTGGATAATGGAGGACGTTCCTGCGTCAATGCCTCATCCATCGTGGTTCCTCGATATGGGGGAGAAATCTCTGAAGCCCTGGGGGAACAGCTCGCGAAGATCGTTCCAAGAACCATTGATGATCCGGAGGCGGTCCTTTCTGCTTTCGCGAATCCAAAGATGGCGGAGTTCATTGACTCAACCATTGAGGAAGGTCTCCAGACCCCAGGTGCCGAAGAGATCACTGCTCGTTACCGCTCAGGTCCACGTAAAATCGAAGCCGATGGGGCCTCTTATGTCCTCCCCACAGTGATCCGGTGTGATTCCTTCGACCATCTCCTCTCGAACCGGGAATTTCTCTGCCCCTATACGAGCGTAGTCGAAGTCCCTCAGGCGAAGATGCTAGAACAGATCGGCCCCTCGCTGGTGGTGACGGTGATCACAGAGGATCCGGAGTTCATTGATCAGCTCGTGCGATCGCCGTTGATCGAGCGGCTGAACTTGGGACCGATCCCAACATCACATGTTACTTGGGATCAACCGCATGAGGGAAATCTGTTCGAGTTCCTTTACAAGCGGCGGGCGATACAGAGATGAGAAACCACCATGATCTGTTTTGAAGTAAGCGTCAATGGCAAAAGAGTCTGCCGTGCGGGCATAGGCGAATATGGCGTCCTCACCTCAATTGTCACTTGGGTCAAACGCCATATATCCAATATGCCGCCCCAGGGGGATGACCCGAAGGAATTCCTCACTGAGGAAATCAGGCTAGAGATAGGCGGGCTTGAGACCATCCCTGGGGAAATTGGCGATCACCTGGCTTGGTCTACCCCTGAAGTGGGTGTCGGAGATGAAGTCAGGATTAAGATTGTCGACTCGCCAAAGCCCGACACACCAAACGATCGTCGGCCATCGGACCGTCCTCCAAAAGGATGTAGTGCGGAACGTGAAGATGTCGATGTTGAACCGCTGGTTCCCTTCGACTATTCCCCTCTCACACGAATTGTATATGGCGAAGGCAGCTTGATCCGTCTGGGAGAGTTGGCGTGTGAATTGGGAGGCAAGCGTGTTCTGCTGGTGACCGATCCGGGGCTTGAGGCGGCAGGCCATCCAGCCAAGGCGATTGAATCGCTTATGAAGTCGGGGCTTGAGGTCACTCTCTTCGACCGGGTCATCGAA
>CAYZUX010000090.1:0-21369 GCA_964481775.1 uncultured bacterium
GCTTATCCCAGCGCTGAATACTTCGCCTGTCTTTATTCAGGCTTTGAAGTCCCTCATCTTGGGGACTCTTGGAGGAACCCCCTCATGTTGAATTCTGATTTCCCCTTTTCCCCCCAACTGGATTTACAAGGCAAGAACCTGCTCATGGTGGGTGTCTGCCTGAGGAATTCGATTGGTTGCGGTAAAGGGCCCGAACTCCATTATGCGACCCCCGATCAGCTCCGTCAGGTAAAGTTACCTCACCCCGAAGTGGCCGCTCATCTTCAAAAAATCGCTGAACAGAAGGTCCTGGATGAATGCTGGATCTGGAACACCTGCAATCGTTTTGAGGTCTATGCCATTACCCAGGGAGACCCCCAGAAAGGGATCTCGTTTCTTGAGGAAACTTTTTTCCGGCCCCTCCATGACAGCGAAAACACCCTCAATCGCCTTGCGGGGGTGGATGCCATTCATCACCTGATGCGCACCACGGTCGGCCTCAACAGCGGTTTGCCGGGCGAGACCGATGTCGAGCAACAGCTGCAGGTGGCAGTCCGTATCGCTGAGTGTACCGGTAACCTTTCGAATGCCGGTCTGGCCTTCGTGGAAAATCTCATCAGCCAGGCTGACCGTGCTCGTGGAGAAACCGCCTGGGCGGATTTCTCACCCAGTTACTGTCTGGCTTCCCTGGAAGGGGCTTTCACGAAAATGGACCGTCATACCGCGCTCTCCGGCCCCATCGTGATCATCGGGAGTTCCAGCACCACACGCAGTTGTGTCGAGCACCTCGAACAGGATTTTGGAGTCGATCCGGACCAGATCACCTTCTTTCACCGTTGCCACAAGAGCAATGGAACCGTAAAAGCGGTCCGTCGTGCCAGCATGGGGTGCCACCGCAAGAAGGTGGATGACTACAACAGTGAGGAAGTTTTCAGCGCCATCGGACGCGCCACCCTGGTGATTTGGGGGATTGACCGTGACAAGCCGGTGTTGGAGGCCAGTAAACTCCATGATCTGCGCAAGGGGAATTCGACTCCCCTGGCCATGCTGGATTTCAATACATTGGGATCGACGAGTGGGGTCACATCGAGTGAAAAACTCACTTTTCTCGATGCCCAGACACTTGAAGCAGCGGTACGCGCCTATGCCGAGAAGATGGAAGCCGATCCGGGTTTCTGGTGTGCTGTCGATGAAGTCGAATCCCATATCGCCGAGTGTGTAAGAACCGAGAACTTCTTCACCTTCTCCTCACAGGTCCATGAACATGAATTGGCGGGAGCGGTCAGGTGATTCCAGCAGGTTTCCCACTTGAGACATTCCGAAAATACTCCGGGCTGGCTCTGCCACGCCATGTCTCCTATCCCATGCCCACGGGATGGATTCCGTTGGATAGCGCCGATTTCGTGGAATCGATCGCAAAACGCGAAATCGAAGCCCCCCACACTGGCCTTTCGCTATATATCCATATCCCGTTTTGTGAAAGCCTCTGCAAGTTCTGTGCTTGCAACAAGGTGATCCTCAAGAAGGAAGCCAAGGGGGCGGGTGAGAAACGTCAGGCCTATCTCGCAGCGTTACATCATGAGATTGAGATGCTCTCCCGGATCCCGGGCATGGGACGTGCCATCCACCAGATCCACTGGGGCGGGGGCAGTCCCTCCTACCTTGATCCTGGAGAGATCGAGGATCTCATGATGTTGATTGCCACAAGGCTGAACATCGCAAAAGATGCGGAGATCTCCATGGAGATCGATCCACGCCACACCACGGCTGAGCTTCTCAAGGGCCTTCACCACGCCGGCTTCAACCGCATCTCAATGGGCATTCAGGATTTCGATCCGGCGGTCCAACAGCATGTCCACCGCATTCAGCCCTTTGAGATGGTGCGTGAGGTCACCGAAGCGATCCGCAGTGAGGGGATCGGCAAGGTCAACTATGATCTGATCTATGGGATGCCTTACCAGACCGGAGAAACAGTCCGCGATATGGTGGAACGAACCATTGAGCTCCATCCCGACCGGATCGCTTTCTATCACTATGCACAAATCCCCGAAAAGATTGCCACCCAGCGAGGCATGGATTACAAGCGTTTGCCTTCTTCCGAAGAGAAGCTTGAGATGTTCCTGGATGCCCTCGAGGCCTTCCCTGCCGGGGGTTATGAGTTCATCGGCCTCGATCACTTCGCTCTGCCGGATGATGACCTCGCGGTGGCAGTCCGTGAGGGTACTATCCAACGTAACTTCCAGGGGATGACCACCCAACGCGGTCTCGACCTGATCGGATTGGGGGTTTCCTCGATCACTCAGATTCTGGGAACAGCCTTTTGGCAAAAGGTCAAAGAGATCGAGGCTTTCGAAACAGGGATCTTCTCTGGTTCTTTCCCGATTGAACGCGGTCTCCACCTTTCCACCGATGACCACATCCGTCAGGAGGTCCTTTCCGATCTTTACTGTTATGGAAAGGTGGATCTGGAAGAGGTTGGCCATCGGTTCGGTTTTGAATGGAAAGATTACTTCCCCAAGGAATGGGAAGCCCTGAATGAGCTTGCGGACGATGGCCTGGTCGAGCTTGATGACCGGGGGGGTGTCCAGGTAACCCTTCCGCTGGGGCGTGTTCTGTTACGAAACATCGGCGCGGTGTTTGATGCCTATCTCGACCCCGGCGCCTACAAGCTGGGAGACCGATACTACTACTCGGTGAGCGCATAATCATGGATTCCCGTCGTCACGGGAATGAGGAAATGGGCCCACCACACGACCCTCTCCTTCTTCGTGCTCTGCGTGGTGAATCCACCGAACGCACCCCGGTGTGGTTCATGCGCCAGGCGGGACGTTCCGATCCGAAGTACCGTGAACTTAGAGACCGCATTCCTCTTCCACTTGAGGACCTCTTCCGCGATCCCGCACTGGCGGCACAGATCTCCCTGCTTCCAAAACGAATCGGCGTCGATGGGATCATCTTCTTTCAGGATATCCTCACTCCCCTAACTCCCATGGGAGCACAATTCAAGTTCCGTCCCGGTCCAGTTCTGGAGTTCCCCATCCGGACCCGAGCGGATGTCAACCGGCTGCACCTTTTTGATATCCCAACTGAACTTCCCTTTGTGGGAGAAACGCTCTCCATACTCCGGCATGAACTGAATGGAGAAGTGCCCCTGTTGGGGTTTGCAGGTGCACCACTCACCCTGCTCTACTTTCTTGTCGAAGGGGGATCTCCGGGGAAAGGAACTCATGCGGAAGCGTTCTTGCGGGAAAGTCCCATCTTTGCTCACCGGCTTCTGGAAAAGCTGACTGAGATGACCGTACGGTATCTGGTTTACCAAATCGATTCTGGAGCGCAGGCGATTCAGCTCTTCGAGTCCATCGCCGATCTGCCGGACAACCAGCTCTACCGGACCTTTGCTCTCCCTTATCAAAAGGAGGTCTTCAAGCGTCTTGGTCCTGTGGTTCCAAGGATCCTCTTCGCTAAAGGTTTGACAGACCTTCCCGCCATGAAGGAATCCGGCGCGGATGTCCTCAGCATTCACAGCCATTGCAGCATCGCTCAGGCCCGCTCCATCGTTGGCGAAGACACTCCCATCCAAGGGAACCTGAACAACCGGCTGCTCGCGGAGGGATCTCTGGAGGAGATCGAGAAAGCGCTTGAGGAGTGCCTGGATTCAGGTGGACGCCAAGGGCATGTCCTCAATCTGGATCATGGTCTCTTGCAGCACACCCCCTGGGAACGAGTTGAGTGGGTGGTGGCAAAAGTAAAGGATGGGATTCGACAACGGCGGATGGAGATTCTTGAAAAAATGGTCCATCAAAGGATCCAGCCACCCATGGGTATGCCAGAAGCTCAAGAACTCATCCGGGAAGATCGGAAACGGTGACGAGAAGGGTAACCTCACCGAAAAGGCGGCTCATCCCAGGATTTCTGATTCTCCAAATGATCCAGGAATTTCGCTTCCCCAAGATCCCGGTCAGAAGAGTTTTTCACCGAGAACCGATCAGGAAGATCGTAGTATAGCCGGTCGCCATCCTCGTCCTCAGCGATTAACCAAGGCCCACACCCACAGCAACTGAGGGAGAGCATCCCAGAAATGACTAGAAATGGAAATTTTACTCGTATATTACGATCTCCTAAACACATCTATTTCCCCTCCTCATCCCCGCCACACCCAGAATCACCCACCCCACAATCAGCGCCACCCCTCCGATCGGCGTGACCGCACCCCACCAACGAGCACTAGTAAGCACTAGCAGATAGAGACTCCCGGAGAAGATCAGGATGCCCAGGGTGAACGCCCAACCCGCGAGGTTGAGGGTCCGATTGTTCCATGTTGAGCTGAGCGCCGCGATCCCCAGCAGGGCCAGAGCATGCAGGAGCTGATAGCGCGCGCCGGTCTCGAAAATGGCCAGCATCTCGGTGGAGACCTTGTCTTTCAACCCGTGCGCTCCGAAGGCCCCCGCCATGACCCCCGTGGCCCCGGCGATCGAGGCGATCAACAACCAGTGATTTCGTTCCATGATGGGAAAGCAGTCTACCCTTTACTCGCAGGCTGAAAACCCTTATGAACTCCATCATTCACCATGCGTCTCTTCGTCATCGGGGTCGGCCCGCTTCCTTTCTACCGTTCTCCACGCCCCGCGACCGCGCTTTCTGATGGCACCTGGCAGGTGGTTCAGCCATTGCTCGAGGATGGTCATCAGGTTCGCGTGGTCACCATGGAGTTCGGCCAGCGCGAAACACCGGAGATCGAATATCTCCAGCGCCCAGAAGAGGTCTCTCCCCTTCTCGAACATCAGGCTTACCCCGAACCCTTGCGTGAGTCCCGGGTTAAAATCGCCCGGCAGGTCCAGCAATCCCTCGCTGCCTTTCACCCCGATGCGGTCATCAGCGCCGGTTCGGTGATCGCTTCCTGGGTGACCACTCAACTCCGTCACAAACTGCCCCTCTGGTATGACCTTAAAGGCGCTTTCCTGCCCGAACTTCAGCTGCGCATGGAATCACCCGATGCCGAGGCCACCTTCGAAACCTTCGCGGTTTACAAACAGGTCCTCCTCCGCGGCGACCGATTCAGCGCGGTCACCGAGCGTCAAGCCGATATGGTCATGGGGGAGTTGGGGATGGTGGGAAGACTCAATCCGGCCACCTTGAGAGACCCCCTCGTCACCGTCAAGCCGACCGGCCTCGCTCCTGACAGCCCCAGACGTTGTCCGGGGAGCGGACGGATCCGGGGAAGGTTGTGCGGACCCAAGGATTTCGTCCTTTTCTCCTCGGGTGGTTTCAATACCTGGCAGGACACTAGGTCTTTCTTCCTTGCCGTAGAACGTGTCCTGCTCACGCGCGAAGATGTCTGTTTTGTCTGCATCGGCGGTGGGATTGGGGGGCATCATGACCAAGGCTATGAATCGTTCAGGAAGTGGGCTGGCCGGAGTTCAGCGGGGGACCGGATCTTCTTGGAGGGATGGGTCCCTCAGGAACAGGTGATCGAGTATGAATCCGAGGCTGATCTTGGACTCAACTTCGATCTCGATGTTCCAGAGAGTCACTATGGAGACCGTTCACGTTTCCTTTCCTGGATGGCTCGTGGAGTTGGAGTTGCTACTACTCCTGTTTCACCTCCCTCAAAGATGCTGGTCGATAAAGGTCTTGCGGTTGGACTTCCCGTGGGAGAGCCTTCGGGTGCTGCAGCACGCATCCTCCAGGCTATCGAAAACCGTGAGGCACTTTGTCAAATGACAAAGGACGCCGAAGAGTTTGTACGTACTCATTGGACCTACCGTGAAACCACCAAACACCTGCGCGAATGGGCTGCTCACCCCCGACTGGCCGGCGACAACCAACGCTGGTTCAAGGAAGATCAACTGAGCCTGCAAGCCGAGCTCGGTTCCCTGGAACTTGCCCTCGATTATGTCTTCACCGGTCCGGAACGGCGCATTGGGAATGGTTTCTGGTGGGCGCTGCGAGGACTGCTGGCGCAACGCTGGCCATGGCCAGATGGACGGAAATGGTGGGAGGCAAGCCGGTTACGGGATGGTTGAACCAACTGAGAATGAAGACCATTCCTCTGCCAGCCGCGAGGTCGCGCGGGGTACCCTTGTCCTGACTGCTTTTCAGTTTCTATCCAAACCTCTCTTTGCCGTCTTCTTTATCCTTCTTGGCAACCGGGCATTCTTTCCCTCTGAGTCCTATGGCCGTCTGGAGACCTTGTTGGCGTTAGTCAATACCTTTCTCATCCTTGCCGATTGCGGACTTGAGACTTACACCACTCGCGGAATTGCACGAGATCCCGCCTCGACACATAAATGGCTTCCAGGTCAGGTGACACTGAAGGCTGTCCTGGCCTTGCTATCCACCACAGGGCTTCTGGTCTGGCTCGGTTTCACCGGATCGACTCGCGGCGAAGGCCCAGCGATCGGAGCTTGGTTAGCCGCAGCAGTCCTTCTCATCGCATTATCCGCCCAATCCTATTTCCGTGCGGTGAGCCGTGGTCATTACCGGATGGATGTGGAAGGAAAAATGGGAGTGGTCGAGAAGGCGGTCACACTGGCTATAGGCTGCCTGGTCTTGTTCGCCTTACCCAACCTGACCTGTGTCACCGCCGCGTTCGCGATTGGAAGTCTCGCCGCCGCCACTTATGCCCTGCTTGTGACAAGAAGCTTTGAAACAGATCTCCGGATGGGTTTCCCTGTTTCATGGAAGACTCTGAGAGACTCTTTTCCTTTCGCATTGAGCGCCCTCTGTATCGGGTTATTCTTCAATCTGGACCGGATTTTCCTGAGTTTCTGGA
This sequence comes from uncultured bacterium, assembly GCA_964481775.1. GTDB lineage: Bacteria > Hinthialibacterota > Hinthialibacteria > OLB16 > OLB16 > OLB16. Next base: position 6,752 of record CAYZUX010000090.1, read on the forward strand.
GTGATGCCTGGGTGGCCTCTTATTCGCGTGGACTCAGGCTGGTTCTTGCTCTCCTTTTATTCCCTCAAATGCTCAGTATCGCGGTCTACCCGACACTTTCACGTCTTCGTGATCACTCCATCGAGCGTCTGCATGTCTCCCGGCGTGCGCTTCAGGGGATTCTGCTGATAGCACTTCCCTGCACCACTGGAACCTTCGTTCTGGCAGGTCCCTTGATGGATCTGCTTTATGGGGCTGATGGCTCTGTTGCATCGGGATCCTCGGCAGAATGGTTGGGAAGTGATTCAATCCTGGGAAATCAGACTGAAGCCGCTTGCCTGCGAATCCTGATATTGGGATTGCCCTTTACCTGCGGCAACTACCTCTTCGGGCCAGCCTTAAATGCTCTCGATCATGAAACCTGGAACCTCAAAGCCAGCGCTTACACCCTTGGAATCAGTTGGATCCTTCAGATTCTCCTGATATTGCTTCTTGGACCAGTTGGAGCTGCCTTGGCCACAACCCTCACACAGGCTTTTTATTGCTTTTCTCTCTATTGGTTTCTGCGGAAAGAAGACCCAAGCTGGTTCCTCGAAACCCGTTGGAAGTCCATTGTTGGCATCTCCATCGGAATGGCTCTTGTTCTCATCCCATTAGGTGAATTATCCATCCTATTCAGGGTTGGGATCGGTGGATTGATCTATGGTCTTTCCATTTGGTGGATGGGATTGTGGCCAAGTCTCCTCAAGGTCCGTCACTAACAGTCCTTCCCAAGAGTGAAGATTCCGGAATGAGTGAAAGCCATTTCCAAGCCCCTTTACGGCCATAATCCCAGCAGACACAATACCCACTCTGATCGGCTTTAGAATCCATTTTTCGAGGTTTTATCCCATGTCCATGACCCCACGTGAACGCTTCATCGCCGCACTCAACCGTCAGCCCATCACCGGACGAGTTCCCCATATGGAGTTGGTTTTCTTCCTGACCATGGAGGCTTTCGGAAGAGTATTCCCGGGCCACCGGAACTACAGTCAATGGGATCAAATGGAGGAGAAGGAACGTCAACTCCATCGTAATGACATGGCCGACATCTTCATCATGACCGCGGAACGGTATGAGCACTCCGCCATTTTTGTCCACCCGAACCCGGGAACCGAAGAGGAGGCAATCCGCCTGGTACACCTGATCCGTGAGAAATCCGGCGACAAGTTCTTCCTGATGCTGCATGGGGATGCCACCTATGCCATCCCCGATGGCAATGCCATGTATGATTTTTCCTATCGTATGGCGGATGATCCGGAGGGACTGAAATCTCAGGCAGATCGTGAGGTCAAAGCAGCACTCGAGAAAGCCGAACGGCTCAAGAAGGCGGGAGGGCTGGATGGCTTTGCGCTGTGCTCGGATTATTGCCTGAACACAGGTCCTTTTCTTTCACCCAATCAATTCAGTCAGTTTGTCACCCCCTACCTTGCGGAGCTGATCGCCGGTTACCGGGACATGGGCTTTTATGTCATCAAACATACAGATGGCAACATCATGCCGATCCTGGACCAGCTCATCCAGGCCAAACCCCATGCTCTTCATTCACTCGATCCCCAGGCAGGCGTAGATATCGCCGAAGTCAAGCGTCTCTATGGCAACGAAGTGTGTCTGATCGGAAATGTGAATTGTGGAATGCTCGACACCGGTACGGTGGAGGAGGTTAAGCAATCCGCGCGTTATGCGCTCCAGAGCGGAATGCCCGGATATGGTTATGTTTTCTCCACCAGCAACTGCGTTTACACAGGCATGAGATTGGCGCAATACGAAACGATGTTGAGCGTATGGCGCGAGGAGGGGAATTACCCGGAATAGGAGGATTGAACGGAGGGATACAGGCTATCAGAAAAACAACATCCTTATTCCAACAAAAGATAGAAGCACCCCGAAAGGAAATCTCAACCGGTTCGGCTCAAGCTGTTCCGCCAGCCAGGCACCAAGCTGCGCGGCAACCATGGCTGCAGTAGCGATAACCACCCATGCCACCATATTTACATAACCCAATGAATATGCCGGACGTCCCTCCGCACCCCATCCACTCAACATCCAGCCAATCGTACCCGAAACCGCCGTAAAGACAATCAATCCACTCGAATTGGCCACCGCCTGGTTCATCGGCATATCCAAAACCAGGTGAAGGAGTGGAACGGTCAGGATCCCTCCCCCGACCCCCAGAATCGATGAACCCAGCCCACTTACCCCTCCCACCATGATGAAACTGGATGGCATGATCTCGTGATCCTTCTTGGAATGGTGTACAGGGACAGGACGCAGGAATTGGATTGCCACAAAAAGCGCGGTGATACCGAACACACGCTGGAGGATCAACCCGCCAACAATGTCTCCAATCTTCGAACCCACCAGGGCTGAAGGAATGGCCATGATCGACATCAGGAAAACAGCACGTGTGTCAATGGCTCCATGCAGGCTGTGACCCAAGGCAGCTGAAAACGCGGCAATCAGGATGATCGCCAGACTGGTAGCCACCGCCACCTTCATGGCAATGTCCGCTGACACCCCCATCACCTGAAAACCAAAGTGGAGGCAGGGAACAAACAGGATCCCTCCCCCCACTCCAAGCATTCCGCCTATCAATCCGCCTATCAATCCGACGGCAACAAAGAGAACCAGTATCCCTGTCGTCATCCACCTTGCTCAACCAGGAATTCGATTTCATACTTACGTGTCTCGCCTGGTTCGAGCATGATCAAACGTCCTGCTTTCCGCTCTTGGGCACGTCCCAATGGATATCCCGTGCCGGGCTCAAGACCGCAGACATAATCCTGCTGTCCAATCATCTTCCACTGGGTGAAATAGGGAAGTTGGTCGAGGCGGTAACGCATTCGGATTGCCAATCCACCCAGAAGCTTCGGATTCCTCAGACGCACTGTGGCTTTCCCCTCGGAGTCATGTTCGAGATGATGGAAGTAGCACTTTTCGGCATACCCCGGTATTGGCGCAGTAAACCGGCAGGCGTCTTCCGCGCCCCTGGCTGCCTCGGCATCACGTGGTTCAACCTTTGTGGCATTCGCTTCGAGGACCGAGAACTCCGAAACAAGGGGGTAACCATAGTTGCAATGATAAAGGATCTGGTGGGGTGTGGTCCTGAATCCTTCGTTGGTCACCACATCACGGAGTATCAGACCCGGAACTCCCAGACGGGCCTCGATCTCTCTTCGCAAGACAAGATTCTCTCCAAAGATGACAGATTCCTGCATGGTTCCTGTCAGCCGCATCACATAGTCTTCACCTTCCCAACCCTCGGTTAGGCCAATAGAATATGCAGGAAGTGAGGTATATCTTCCGTGCAATCCCAACTCTGTTTCCCCATCCTTGCATGGAGCACCCATATAAGTCAGGCCACAGGTAGTCACCATTCCACCAGGAAACACCCGTAACCAGCCAAGCCCCTTGTCATCAAAACGCGAAGGGTGTGCATCCCCAGACCCGGAATGCCAAGCCAGACTCGCTCCACAGAACCAGGCCCGGCTGATATCCATACCCCGATCCAGAAGAACATCAAATTCGAAGCCTGCCCCGGTACGGACCTCCACCACACCGGCCCCTTTGCCTGGCCCTTCCGCCAAATCAACCCGGCGTAATCCACACAGTTGGGCCATGGATCCAATAGATTGAACCAGCTCCTCTCGTTTGAAAGACTGACCGAAAAGATTCGGCATGATTCTCCTCCCTCATGAAAAAAGTATTGGTTTTCCCTTATCAAAGCTCGATGTCGAGAGACTCGAGCAAACGGTCCAGATCTTCCGAATTGAAAAAGTGAACCTCGATGACCCCAGAGTCATCTTTGTTTTTACGGAGAGTGATTTTAGTACGAAGCCGTTCCTGGATGGCCTCCTGGACTGCAACCCAATGGGTATCCAATACATTCTGGGTGTTGCGTGACTTTGACTTGGGACGGGTTGACGAAGTTGACGAAGGTTGGGTCTCAGGTGGTGCCAGGAAATGTTCTAGGTCACGAACAGAAGCCTTGTTTTCCAATACATAGGTCCACGCTTCCCGGCACTTCTCCCCGTCAAGGCCAGCCAGGATTTTTGCATGACCCTGACTCAGAGAACCATTCTGGGCTGACTCCTGGACATACTCCGGGAGAACGAGCAGAAGCAACAGGTTCGCCACTGCCGCACGGCTTTTTCCTACACGCTCCGCCACTTCCTGCTGGGTGAGCCCTGCCCCTCCTTCTCCCACACCTTCCAGAAGCCGACGGTAGGCTCGAGCTTCTTCAATTGGATTCAGGTTTTCTCGTTGAACATTTTCAACGATGGCGATCTCCAGCATCTCGGCTTCAGTAGCTTCATGGACAATGGCCGGAACACGCTGAAGCCCGGCCAGTTGCGAAGCACGGAGACGGCGTTCACCTGCGATGAGTTGGTAAGTGTTTTCGACTGGATCCAGCGGGCGGACCAGAACCGGTTCGAGGAGGCCATGCTGACGAATCGACTGGGCTAGTTCCTCCAAGGCTTCTGGATCCAACTCGACACGTGGCTGATAAGGATTCGGGCGGATCGATTCCACATCAAGATCACGTACCGGTGAGTCGCTAGCCTCGATGGTAGCAACCGGTCCTAAAGAGGATTCAGAGACCAGTTGTGACACGGGTTTTTCTCCCAAAAGAGTGGCCAAGCCACGGCCAAGTCCCCTACGTACCATGATGGAGGATCTCCTTTGTCAATTCCATATATGCCTTGGCACCACGGGACCAGATGTCATAGAGAATAATGGGGAGTCCATGACTGGGAGCCTCACTCAGACGGACATTTCTGGGTATGGTGGTTTGAAACACTTTTTCCCCGTAGTGTTTTCTTAACTCATTCTCAACTTCCACTGATAGATTGGTCCTTGAATCGACCATGGTCAGCAGAAGACCCATCAATTCCAGCTCTGGATTGGTATTGGCGCGAGCAAATTCGAAAGATTCAATAATGTCTGTAAGCCCTTCCAAAGCAAAGTATTCCGCCTGGACGGGAACGAGCAGATGCGTGGCTGCTGAAAGGGCATTAAAAGTCAGCAGATTCAACGAAGGAGGACAATCCAGAAACACATAGGCATAGTCCCTTGCATGTTGAAGCAGATTACCCATCATACGGGCCACACAGTGGCTGGAATCGGGCACTTCAGAAAGAAGACGGTCCGCCCCAACCAGGTCCCGGCATCCTGTCAGGATATCCAGATGAGGAATAGTCGGATGAGGCAGTGGATTTGCCGGAAGAGAGGAATCCAACAAAAGGTCGAGCAAACTGGGAGATTCCTGACTTTCACAAGCAATACCGCTGGTGGCATTACATTGGGGATCGAGGTCGACAATGAGGGTACGATTATCGGAGGCCGCCAGACATGCTGCCAGGTTGATGACGGTAGTTGTCTTACCGACACCCCCTTTTTGGTTGGCCACGGCGATCACTTGGGGCCGTTGGCCATTCTCCCCCTGTCCATTATCAGACACCCTGTCCTACCTCCAGCCGAGAGGAAGATTAGAGGGTCAGGCTTGTTAAATCAAGGGGCTGGGAGAGTGAATCTGGGTGTGAAAAAGGACGGAATATGTTATTTCGTATGAACCAGAAGGTGTGATTGTTCCACGTGGAACATCAGGGGGCTTTGGCGCTGGTGTTGCCCTTGTTACTTTCATCGAAGAAACGGTCTTCCTCCAAGCCAGTCTTGATGTTGTCCAGACGATCAAAGATGACAGCGGTTTGCTCGGGAGAGGCCTTTGTCATGGCATCCAGTATTTCTCCTCTGTCTTTACTTCCCATTGAATTCAGAACGATGACAACCAAGTCCAGTCCTTCCAGGTCAGGTCCGACAGGCACTGGTGCAGGGATCATCGTTTCCGGTTTTGGGAAAGCCACTGCAAAAAGCAATTCGGCAGCACGCTTGGGGGTCATTGCTTTGACTGCCTGATTCAATTCAGCCAGTCTTTGTTTCCTCTCCGCACTCATTTCCGCCTTTCGTCGTGCTTCCAGTTCTTTTAACTGATCCAGTTCATCTCCAATTCTTTTTTGGAGGTTGTTGAGACGGTTAATCTCTCTTTTCAAGTCTTCCTGTGCTGCAAGAAGGGTTGCCTCCTGTGAATCGAGAGACTCTTCTTTTTGTTTAAGTGCTTCCTCTCTTTGAAGGATTCTCTGAACCGTATTGCGATATCCTTCCTCTTCGCCGGCTCGCGAAACAAGGGGCTCCTCGCGAGGCTCTTCCAGCATTCTTGCTTCCCTTTTCTCCCTTGCTATCCTTTGTTGATTTTCATAAGCCAAAATCTCTTGTTTGACCTTCTTTTCAGCAATTCGATCGAAAGGTGCACGTATCAAGCTGATCCCCACATCCCCTTTCGTCAACCAACCCTGCCACACCCAATAACATCCCACACTTAGACCCAGACAGAGGAGCAACAGCAAACTTGTGAGAATGATTTTTCCCTCTCGTCCCTTTCGAGTTTTCTGGAGAAGACCGATTTCATCCAGCATGATTTGTTCCTCCCGGTTCCCTTCTTCCTGCCATTGATGGTGTTTACGGTCTTCCAGACGTTCCAATGTCTTCCGTTCTCTCGATCTCTCAACTAGAAGTTGACGTTTCCTCACCAGGTCTTCCCGTTTGGCAAGCAGTTCTTTTTCGGCGATAAATGTTTCCTGGCTGAGTCTGATCATGTAACGGTACCAGGCGTGCTGCTCACCAGCCTTCCATTTCACCCCTGGTTCTGGAGTCAACTCTTCTCGTACATTCCCTACTGCTCGAACCAGCCCATCCCGATGCTCCATGGCTTCACGGACAACCGATTCCTGGTGCATAGTCTCCATGCGTTGAACTTCTTCCATGTGTTCACGCAGCTTCAGAAGCTTTTCCAGACGGAACTGGTATTTCCTCATTTCTTTTGCTCACCCGGAGGTCCGGCTAAGGCGATCAGCTGGGCCTTGGTCGCTTCATAGTCGGCATTCCGGTCCGGTTCCTGTTTCAAAAAGGCATCCGTTTCAGGTTTCTTTTCTATGGCCACATCCACCTCGGTATTGCTCCCCTTACGGTAAGCTCCGAGGTTGATCATGTCTTCCATCTCTTCGTAAGTGGCCATCCGATTTCGAACCACTGCAGCGGCAGCCTTGTGTCTCGGATCCACAATGTCATTCATGACCCTCGATATGCTTCTGAGGGGATCAATGGCTGGATAGTGATTCCGGTCTGCAAGCCTTCTTGTCAACACAATGTGCCCATCCAGGATACCACGCACGGCATCACTGATCGGTTCATTCAGATCATCTCCTTCGACCAACACGGTGATGAGTCCTGTGATACTGCCTCGATGAGAACTGGTGCCGCAACGCTCCAGAAATCTTGGCAGCATCATAAAAACGGACGGTGTATAGCCACGCGATGTGGGAGGTTCACCCACTGCAAGGCCGATTTCTCTTTGTGCCAGAGCAAGGCGTGTTACCGAATCCATCATGAATGCTACCTTCTTGCCTTCATCTCGAAAGAATTCGGCTATCGACATGGCGACATGGGCAGCCCGGATACGGACCAGAGCGGGACGGTCACTTGTGGCGACAACCACAACACTTCGTTCCATTCCTGCTTCTCCAAGGTCTCGTTCAATAAAATCTCTGACCTCGCGTGACCTTTCACCGACTAACGCCACAACAATGACTTCCGCACCGGAAAATTTGGCAATCATTCCCAAAAGGGTACTTTTACCCACACCGCTCCCCGCAAATATACCGATCCGTTGCCCCTCTCCCAATGTGATCAGCGAATCGATCGCCCTGACTCCTGTTGGCAGTACCTCCTCAACACGGCGCCTTTGCATTGCATCGGTTGGTTCCCGGTGTAAGGGAACCCGTTTCACATGGGATATGGTTCCTTTTCCATCCATTGGTTCACCGAGCCCATCCAGAACCCGACCCAAGAGAGCCTCGCCGACCGGGACCAATGCCTCCGCACCCAAAGAGACGACCTCATCGCCGGGGGCCACACCGGTTAACACACCCAGTGGCATCAAAAGTGTTTTCCCTCGACGGAAACCGACAATTTCAACCCGGCAGGTTGAGGAAGACCTGTTGGAGTGGATCTCACAAACATCCCCAATACTTCCCGCCGGCCCTTGGGACTCGATGACGAGACCTATCACCTCCTCCACCCGTCCGATCTGACGGATTGCTTCAGTTTCATCCACTAACCTGGACCGGATACCCCAATCTATATCTGGAACAATGATTCTGGCCAAGGTTTTTAACTTTCAGTGGATCCAGGCAAAATCCTGAGAACTAGTCTGTGTCAGGGGGGAGATCCCCCAATACGCATTTCATGATCTCATCAATTTGGGTACGGATTCTGGCGTCGATCAGTCCGGATGGTGTCTCGATTCTCACTCCTCCCCGGTCAACTCTCCGGTCAATTTCCATTTTGATGGTTTTCAGGTCATCAAACCGGGCAATCAGATCCATTTCGTATTGCTTAAGAATGCATAGATCATCTGGGTGAACATAGATAGTCAATTCCTGGCGTTCTCGGGCTTGCGACAATGCTGCACAGGCGGTTCGATAAACAAGATCCCGATCTTCTTGTGCCTGTCGTAGCAGGACCTTCTCCGCGATTCGAACCGCCAGATCGACAATTTCCCCTTTATGTTTTTCGAGACACTCTTTCATCGCGGCCTCGGTGGTTCTGACCAGCTCTTCCATTTCCCTTACGCTGGATTCCACTCTCGGGCGGAATTCTTCCAAAACCTTGGACTCTGCCTCGGATTTTGCGGCCTCAAAGGTTTCCTGGAAAAAGGCGGCTCTTTCGGCTTTTGCCTTTTCGATTAGGTCTGCAGCTTCTTTTCTTGCAGCCATTCTTTCCTTTTCAGCGGCCTGCAACGCAGCCCGGCGGATTCGTTCGCTCGCTCTTTGGGCATCTTCGATAATATTTTCAGACTGTTCGCGTGCTTGAGCTTCCAGCTTTTCCGGATAAGTAAGGACCACCGGTTCATCAGCAATTTGCGCCTTCATGATACGCCGGGAAAAACTTGGATCATGCATGGGTTTCAGGCTATGAGATCATCTTCTGAACGAGTAATTGTGATGTCTCCAGCCTCCTCCAGCCTCCGGATAACGGCAACAAACCGCTGTTGGGCTTCTTCAACTTGGCGCACACGTATCGGTCCCATGAACTCCATATCTTCCTTGACAATTTCCGCAGCTCGTTGAGACATGTTCCCAAAGATCTTGTTCTTGACTTCGTCTGATGACCCCTTTAACACAATCGCCAATTCGCGTTGATCCACCTCTTTAAGTACCTGTTGAATCGAGCGGTCATCAAGCAAGACCACATCTTCAAATACGAACATCCTTTTCTTGATGGCGTCAGCCAGTTCGGCGTTCTCTGCCTCGAGGGTCTCCATAATGGAACGTTCCGTGGTACGGTCGACACGGTTGAGCAACTCGGCAAGGGCTTCAACACCCCCCACCGTGGTGAATTCCTGGGATAAAACAGTCGCAATTTTTCTTTCGAGGACTCTTTCAACCTCGCGGGTGATTTCCGGAGCAGTCTGGTCCATGGTGGCAATCCGCATGGCGACCTCAGCCTGTTGTTCGGGAGGAAGGGCGCTGATGATCGGCGCGGCTTGTTCGGGGGCCAGGTGAGAGAGGATCAGTGCGATGGTCTGTGGGTGTTCCCCCTGGATGAAGTTAAGGAGGTGTTCAGGCTCAACCCTTTTGACAAAGTCGAAGGGGGTTACCTGCAAGACCCCTTGCAGCCGTGCAATGATTTCCAGGGCCTTGTGAGGCCCGAGCGCCTTTTCCAGGATATCGCGGGCTTTTTGTATACCTCCAGTTCCCAGGTATTGTTGGGCCATGGCGGTGTGGTAGAACTCCTCGAGGACAATGTTGATCGTGTCGGAGTTCAGATTTCCCAACGCCGCGATTTCCACGGTGATTTGCTCGATTTCCGCATCACTGAGATTCCGGTAGATCTCCGCGGCAATCTCTGGTCCGAGTGCAACCAGCAGGATCGCGGCTTTTCTTTTCCCGCTGAGATCACTGCCTCCATCTGGTTTACTTCGACGGACCATTGCTTTTTACTCCGCAAGCCAATTTCTGAGGATTCCCACAAACTCTTCGGGATTTCCCTTGGCGTAGGTTTCAATTTCCTCGCGTATCATTCTACTCTTCTGTTCCTCGGGCGGGAGGCTCTCAACCTCTCCGATCGCCCTGAGCCCAAAGTCCCTTAATCCCATATCGGGAGCACGTGGACCGATTGTCACCGCCTCCTCGGCCATGGCAGCTTCTTCCTCGGCTGCTGTCACCGTGAAGATCTTCCTGAGGAAGATAAAGAAAAGGATGATCGAGAAAATCGCCGCGAATAGGAATGCTGCACTCTCCACATTCTCACGTATGGTAGACCATTGTGCCTCGCTCTCAGCAAGTTCAACCGCTGAACGATCAAACGGCGCCTGGGTCAAAATGAATGTGTATTTTGTATTGCTGTCGATATGCGCCGCTGCAACTTTCAGGGATTTTTCCAGTTCCGCCATCTGCTCCGGTGTACGCGGAACATAGGTTCTTTCACCATTTTCAATCTTGGGGATATAGTTCACTGCAATGGAAACCCACTGCCTTTCGATTTCACCCGGTGCCACTTGTGTACTCGTTTCCCTTGTTATCCTCGGTTCGTTGTCGATTTCCGAGGTCTCTTGCGTCATTTCTGAATTGTTGCCATTCGAGGAACTTCTTCCCTGTGCCATTCTGTCATCAGGGTTATTTGACGGGGTGCCGGGAATTCCCCCCGTTTGCGTATCCTTGTCGGATATTTCCTCTGTCTTCCTCCTTCTTTCGAAGGGATTCTCAGCATCAATGAATTTTTCTTTGATCGCCTTTTTGTCGTAATTGACCTTCACCTCGGCAGCGATGGTGTAGTTGGCTCCCCCGCCTACTATGGGATCCAGGATTGCCGCGCAGGCCGCGATTCGCCGGTCACGCAATATTTTTTCGGCATTCCGTTGTTCACTGGTAATCAGTTCACTCTCTGATTTCTCGACAAAGCCAGGCAACACCCGGCTGTTTTCATCGGTCACCACCACATCCGCGGGCTTCAAACCGGGTAGAGCATGAGCCACGGTCCACTGGATGCCCTGAACACTTTCGGTGCTCAGGGAACCGCCACGTGTATTGACCTTGACCGCCGCCGTGGGTTTGGTTTCATCGCTGGGAAAAAGGCGTGTGTCCCGTTCAGTCAACTGGACTCGCGCCCAATCGATCACATCCGAACCTTTCTCGATGGTTGTGGCCAGCTCTTCCTCCAGCGCACGCAGACGCAGCTCTTTGAATTCAGCCCCGGTCCGGCTCCAGCTGTATTCTTTCAGAACATTGAAACCACCCAGAGTTTTTTGCCGATTGGCAACGCTGAATTCCTGACGGAGTTTGTATTGGTCCCCGGAAACGTAGACTCCTCCATCCCGGACTGTGTATCTCTCCCCTTTCTGGTCAAGGAAACGTGTGACTTCTCCCAAGCTGGAATCATTGAGACCTCCATAGAGAAGCTCTCCACTCGGGAGGAAGTAAACAACCACAGAAACAGCAAGCAACAATGCGATTAGGACTCCGGAGAATCCCCCCACCATCCACTTTTGGGAGGAGGAAAGCTGCGTCCACAGACGTGCGATATCCCCCTGAAGCCGTGTCAACCAGTCAGGCATAATTATCCATCCCAATATGGGGTTAACGCGTAAAGACCATCCAGCTCAACAATAAAAAGGAAGGACCGGTACATCCCCCGAAACTTATTTCCCCTTCAAGGAACAACCCCCACATTGTCCCCTGAATTCAAACAACCCTATTCCAATTTACAATCAGTCCTGTGCCGGGTGAGTGAGCTCACGTCCCACTTCATCCTGAACCCTCACATCCGCTGGCTTTAATCCCGCGAATGAATTCGCGACAACCCATTGAATCCTTTGTACATCCACGGACGGAAGCGTCTTTCCACCGGTTCCCAAAAAAACAGCGGCGCCTTTCTTTCCTTCACCTTCCTGGAGGGCTTCCTTCTCTTCATGCGGGAAACCCACACGGGCCCAGGCAATCTGTTCTGAACCCGTACTCAAGAGCTTCTCCAATTCTTTGCGAATCGCATTAAACCGCCGGGGATCCGGATTTACCTCAGCTCCAGCCGAGCCCTCCGCGTTCAGCTTTTCGTTTTGTTGCGTCTTCTTCCGGTCCCATTCCCAGGCATCGTATTTTTTCTGTAGATCCTCAACATCCCCATGAATAAGCACTGAAGTCCCCGCATCACTGATCCGGTACGAAACTCCCTGTTGCTTCAGGAATTCTGATATCTCAGCAATGTCATCTGAATCCAAACCTGAATAAAGAACCTTCTCTCCCGATTCGAGATAGACAAGCCCCACAAGTGCAAACTGAACGACTACCACCAATCCCAGATAGACAAATCCCCTAACATAGTACGAGACTGGGCGACGGAAACCCTTACCTTTTTTACTATCCCCGAATGAAAATCCCATAATGATCCCCTGAACATAACGCTGGAGAAAACACACGCGATCGGCCTTCCTCCAGCATAGTCCCGGCATCTCAGATAAGATCCGGCCATCCTGGTTGGATGCCCGGACGCCACTCCTTATTCATTTCATCGAACACTGGCAATCCGTTTGACTCCCCGTTCATAGGAAGGACCCGGACGCCAGTTGGTTCCAACCACAGCGATATTCTTTTCAGGAAGATTAGGAACTCGTGAGGCCACAAGATCTTTGACCTTTGCAACATCATCCCTTGATAGACCTTGAGCCAGTACAAAGGCTACCGGTTCGGCATCATCCTTTTTTTCCCCTGGAATGTAGGATGGCAAAGAGACACAGATCCGCGGGTCTTCAACTTCTGGCCACCGGTTCCGGAACTCCTTTTCTATCTGACGCTCCCAGAGGCCTCGTTGAGCAATCAGGTTTAACACCTCGTACTGTCGGGCCCCCTGGAGAATTTGAATTGGATCTGACTTTACATAGAACGTACGGGTCTTGGCATCGAAACGATAGTCGATCTGACCGTTGACCAGGTATTCCACCATCGGCGCCTGGAACTCGGAAGGAACACCTACAATCAGGACTTTCTCCTCCACTTGTTCTTCCACGGCTTTCTTTTTCCACCATGGATAACCAGCGCTGGATAGCACAGACATTGCCACCACAACCACCACCATCCTGAGTCCAAGACCTCTCATGACCCCCATGATCAATCCCCCAAAAAAGAGTATCCGGAGACGCTTTCGTCTCTTTCCAATGTTGAGAAGGGAGAAACAGGGGGGAAAGTTGATTGAATGACTTCCGGCTTGGTGGGAGCTCAATCCAACCAAGCTGCTTTTGACAGAAACTCCACTCTCCCCTTGCGTTCATGGAGCCCTTCTCCAGGAACACGTCTACCCCTTCAACAAAAACAGAGAGCGGCGTCTGAAAACTAAACCTGAAGCCGTGAGATCTCCTGGTAGGCTTCCACAATTTTATTGCGGATCTGGAGAGTAAACTGGAATGCCAGGTTAGCCTCTTCGACGGCTACCATCACATCCCTCAGGTCCGAGACTTCCCCGGTCGCGAACTTGCTGATCTTCTCCTCCGCAACGGATTGTAGACTATTGACTTCCCCCAGTGACTTCTCGAGCAGGTCTCGAAAAGATGCCGTCCCCGTTGACTCAGGGGCCCCTAACCCCTTTGTCAGCAGGTTATCCGTACCTCTTGCTGCTACTGGATTTACTAAGATCGGATTAACCATGGATCTATACTACTCCAGTTTCCTGATCAATTCCAAGGGGGAAAGTATCTTTCCTGAAAAAATTTTATGTTGTACGTCCAATCTCCAACGTCTTGGAGGCTATCAGCTTGGTGGCATTCATCGCGGTGACATTGGCCTCATAGGCACGTGATGCATCTATCAGGTTCACCATCTCATCGACAACGCGGATATTAGGTTTCCGGACAATCCCTTGAGAATCCGCATCCGGATGTGTGGGATCGTACACATCCATGAAAGCCTCAGAGTCAGTGGCTTCGACAATTTCACTGACACGAACCCCACCACCGAGTACTTCCTTCTCACTATAACCCTCTAACAGCTTGGAAAACCTTGACTTAGTTCCTCCGACAGCCTCAAATACCGTTGCCCGCCGACGGTAAGGTCCACCATCCTCAGTTCGAGTAGTCTGAGCATTCGCGATATTATTGGCGATTACATTCATCCGGATCCTTTGAGCTTCCAGACCTGAAGCACTCACATCAAAAATCATTGTCTATTCCCTCACTCCTCAGTTACCTCTAATGGCTGTTTTCAAATCTCGGTAGTTTCTGATCAGAATCTCCGTAAGTGCATTGATTCTTCCGGCATTCTTGGAAAGTTCAGCCATCTCTCGGTCAATACTCACATTACTCCCATCTGCACGAAGTGGTTGACTCATATCCCGCTTTGCTATCGGTGTAATACTCAATGAACTCACTGTCTGGTTTTCATCAATACCTGATCCATTTTCTAATCGATGAGGCCTCAGTGCTTCGATTGCCTTCTTGAGGCTATCCTCAAAACTCACTTCGATCCTCTGATATCCAGGAGTATCTACGTTGGCGATAT